>CALVUV010000103.1 GCA_944363685.1 uncultured Bacilli bacterium | reverse complement strand
GATGGAACAGAAGAAGCCTTAATGGTACCAGAAGTATATAGTGAAGAGACTAGTGCCAATAATTATACAGGAAGACCATCTAATGAGATGAGTTTATACACTAGTAGTATGAATAGTAGTGAAGATAATAACTATAGATTAAGAATGTATGTAGATGAGAGTTATAATCCCCAAGGAGATGGAGGAGGATTAACATTTAGTGTAAAGATAAATGTTTATGGAAAAGCAGGAGATAAGTATGTTCCATTAACTACTCAAGAGATACTAGAAGATAATGAATTACAAGAAGAAAAAGAGAATATGTTTAACTATGCAAGTAATGGTATGTACTTATCAGGGATATCTGAGGAGGGACTGCCTCAATATGCAACAGATGAAAACCAGATAACAAATGGACTATATTCAAGTGAAGATGAAGATGGAGTAAGTTATTATTTTAGAGGAAATATAGATAATAACAATGTACAGTTTGGGGAATATACAAGTGATTATTATGTATATTCTTATGGATATTCTTATTATCAAAGTTTAGAAAGTTGTAGGGAAGCGAATGTAGGGTATGAAGATGAATGTACTCAAGTAAAGCTTGCTAATGCAGGAGATAAGATGTACTGGAGAATAGTGCGAGTAAATGGAGATGGCAGTTTAAGACTTATCTACAATGGAACAAGTGCAAATCCAGATAATAGTGATTTAGCACATTCTTATGCAGTAGGACAAGTACCATATAATTTAGAGGAAAATGATCCAAAATATGCAGGCTATACATATGATAATGGCACAGATAGTTTTATAAAGAAAGAAGTAGATACGTGGTATAAGAATGCATTAGGGAGTACAGTATATGATAGTAAAGTAACAGGAGGAAGGTTCTGTAGTGATAGTAGTGGCTATAGGGAAGAAACAATGATGGGAGGGAATGTATTTGCAAGTTTTGATAGATTAGCTCCTATATTTGGAAAACTAATGGGATTAGAAATGCAAGAAAATGTAACACCAACTTTAAAATGTCCAAGTACAACAGAAAGCTATGGAGGAAGTTACAGACTAAAAGCAGGATTAATAACAGCAGATGAATTGGTACTAGCAGGAGAAAGTTATGGAGTAGTAGGTAATAGTTATTTAAATCCAGGTTCCTCTGATATGTATTACTGGAGTATGACGCCGACCTATTTCAATTATGACCTTGCTTATGTTTGGAATGAGTCTGAGTTTTTGTTCAACTTTGATGTCAGAAACTTCAATTACGATGGTCTTCGTCCAGTTATCAATCTGTTAACTGATAACGGATTTACCTCAGGTGATGGTACGGCCTCAAATCCTTATGTAATTTCTTAGATAGAATGAGGCAAATGATTCCTCATTTGCCTCGAGCAAATTTGTTCCTATTTAAAGCGAATTTCTAATTTTAGAAATTTGCTTTTTGCGTTTTTTTGATATATTTTAGATTTTTTTCTTTCTTTTTGTCTTATAAATGCTATAATATTATTAGTTTGGTAGGAAGTGATGTTATATGGATTTTACTTTTAATAGCAAAGAAGAGTTATATCAAATGATAGAACCAGCTTTAAATGCTAAAAAAAGTGAACTTGATAGACTTGGATATCGCTATATCCATAAGAATGATGTATGGAATTATTTAATTGTAAATAAATGGAGTAAAGCTCATAATTTAGAATTAAATGATATAGTTAGTGATATTTTAAGCTGTGATAATAAATTATTAGATAAATATATTAAAGATAATCTTACCAAAAAAGAGAATATAGAAATCATATAAGAGGTGTCGTGATGAAGAAAGAAAAGAAAGTTAAAGAAAAAAAGAAAAAAAATGTAAAAAATAAAATGGCTAGTCCTAAAAAGAAAATGTTAATAAGAACATTTTTATTAGTTATAATTGCTGTTATTACTTGTACACTTATTGTACCATTATTTAAATCATTAAATTTTGGTCTTGATCTACAAGGAGGATTTGAAATACTTTATGAAGTAAGTCCTGTAGATGACAGTAAGATGACTAAAGATAAGTTAAATGCTACTTATAAGAGTATGCTTAAACGTATTGATACTCTAGGAGTTAGTGAACCAGAAATCACTTTAGAAGGTGATAATAGAATACGTGTTAAACTAGCTGGTGTTACTAATAAAGAAGAAGCTCGTGAAACATTATCTACAGTTGCTTCCCTAACATTCCGTGATAGTGAAGATAACTTACTTATGACAAGTGATGTTTTAGAAGCAGGTGGTGCTAGAGTAACAACAGATTCTAGTGGTAGACCTGCAGTTGCTTTATCTGTTAAAGATAAAGATACATTCTATAAAGTTACTAATGCTGTTAAAGACTATGAGAATAATATGATAGTTATATGGCTTGACTTTAATGAAATGACTGATTCATATGCTAATGAAGGAAGTATGTGTGGAACTGATGAAAGTAACTGTTTAAGTGCTGCTACTGTATCAGAAGGTTTTGCTAGTGATGTTATAATACAAGGAAACTTTACAGAAGAAGAAGTAACAAATTTAGTTGATTTAATTAATTCAGGTTCTCTTCCTACTAAATTAACAGAAGTATCTAGTAAAACTGTAGGAGCATCATTCGGTGATGCAACTCTAACAACTACAATGTATGCTGGTATCGCTGGTGTTCTTGCAATCATTATTTTACTTATTGGTATATATAACTTTGCAGGTTTTATTTCTGCTGTATCTATACTTTTATATACACTACTTGTCTTTGCAGCATTCTGGTTAGTAGGTGGAGTCTTAACACTTCCTGGTATTGCCGCTTTAATACTTGGTATTGGTATGGCTGTAGATGCAAATGTCTTAACATACTCTCGTATTAAAGAAGAATTATTAAAAGGAAGAAGTCTAGAAAATGCTTTTAAAAATGGTAGTAAACTAAGTTTTGGAACAATACTTGATGCTAACCTTACAACTCTTCTAGTTGCCATTATAATGTTCTATTTTGGTGAATCTAGTGTTAAAGGTTTCGCTACTATGTTAATTATAAATATTATTGTTACTATGATTACTATGGTTGCAATCACAAGATTCTTAATGAAGATATTTGTTAAAACTAAATACTTTGATAATAAATTAAGCCTATTTATTGGTGTTAATGAAGATAAAATTAATAAAGAAAAGTTAGAAGTTAAAGAAGAAAAAACTTATAATTATTTAGGTAAAAGTAAATATTTCTATATCTTTAGTATCATTGTAATAATTGCCGGTAGTTTCTTGTTTGCCTTTAAAGGAATGAATCTTGGTATAGATTTCCAAGCTGGTAGTGATATAACCCTTGCAACTACAGAAGTTAGTAAAGAAGATTTATCTAGTGATTTAAAAGAATTAAAATTAGATGAAGTAAGTATTGATATTACTAGTAGTGAAACAGATATTAGAATAAGTAATGAATTAAAAGAAGAAAAAATAGAAGAAGTAGAGTCTTATTTCTTAGATAAATATAATGCAAGTGTTGATATTGGTGTTGTATCTAATGTTGTTAAACAAGATTTAATCAAAAATGCAATATTCTCAATCCTTGTATCATTAATAGGAATAATTCTTTATATTACTTTTAGATTTAAATTTAGTTATGGTATTTCATCAGTTATCTGTTTAGTTCACGATAGTTTAATGATGCTTGCTGGAGTAATTCTCTTAAGAACAGAAATAAATTCTATGTTTATCGCTGCTGTCCTTGCTATTATTGGTTATTCAATTAATAATACAATAGTTGTTTTTGATAGAGTAAGAGAAAACTTAAAAGCTAAGGATAAAGAAAAAATATCTAAAGACGAATTAAAAGAAGTAGTTAATAGAAGTATTAAAGATACAATGGCAAGAAGTATTTATACATCACTTACAACATTATTACCTGTAATTGCCTTACTTGTAATGGGTAGTAGAGAAATATTAACCTTTAATGTTGCAATGATTATAGGGCTTGTCGCAGGTACATATTCATCATTATTAATCGCTCCAAGACTATACGTATTCTTTGCTAAAAATGATAAAAAGAAAAAGAAAAAACAAGTTAAAAAAGAAGTGAGTGAGAAAATAATAAAAGGTATAAACGATTAATAAAAAATAGAAAGATAGTGTGAAAAGTTTTATGGAAAACTAGACATACTAGATGAAAATGATATTGAGATGAAAATATTAATTCAAAA
>CALVUV010000102.1 GCA_944363685.1 uncultured Bacilli bacterium | reverse complement strand
GGAGAAAGTGAAGATGATCCTGTATTTTGTATAACTGATTTACTTCCTCATTTAGCAAGTGAACAGATGAAAAAAGATGCTTCTAAACTAATAGAAGGTGAAGCTTTAGATATTTTGATTGGTAATATGCCTTTAAAAGGAGAAGATAAAGAAGGGGTTAAAGCTAATGTACTTGCTTTATTAAAAGAGAAATATGATATTTCTGAAGATGATTTCTTATCTAGTGAGATAGAAGTAGTTCCTGCAGGTTCTGCTCGTGATATGGGACTTGATAAGAGTATGATTTTATCTTATGGTCAAGATGATAGAAGTTGTGCTTATTCTTCGCTTATGGCTTTTTTAGATGCAGAGGTTACTGATAAGACTTTATGTTGTATTTTAGTTGATAAAGAAGAAATTGGTAGTGTTGGTTCTACTGGTATGGGATCTCGTTTCTATGAAAATACTATAGCAGAGATTTGCCATTTATTAGGTGAAGATAGTTTTGTTAGTGTTAGAAGAGTTCTATCTAATTCTCGGATGTTAAGTAGTGATGTTAATGCAGCATATGATCCACTTTATGCTAGTGTTATGGATAAACGTAATTCATCATATCTAGCTCGTGGCTTAGTTTTCTGTAAATATACAGGTGCTCGTGGTAAGAGTGGTAGTAATGATGCTGATGCTGAGTTTATTGCAGAACTTAGAAATATCTTAGATAGTGATAATGTTAGTTATCAAATATCAGAGTTAGGTAAAGTAGATGCAGGTGGTGGTGGAACTATTGCCTATATCCTTGCTAATTATGATGTAAAAGTAATAGATGCTGGAGTTGGAGTTTTAAATATGCATGCTCCTTATGAAGTTACTAGTAAAGTTGATATTTATGAAGCTTGTAGAGGTTATTTAGCATTTTTAATGAAAGCTTAGAGTGTTGATATAATCAATGCTCTTTTATATATTTGTTAAGGTGAGTGATAGAATGTATAGTGTGTTATTTAGTAAAATTGAATTTGGTATGGATTTTGTGTCGGAAAGGTTAAAAGAGTTGGTTAAACCTAATTCTAAAGTTGTGATTCTTCCTTGGGCTTTTCCTAATGAGATAACAAGTGAAGAATTTGAGAAAGAATATTTTCTTGTAGATGGTAGAAGATATAATAAATATTATAATGAATTAAAAAAAATAGGTATTAGTAAAGAAAATATTATAGTGTGTGATCCTTATAAGGATACTAAAGATGATCTTCGAAAAATTATTAAAAATAGTGATATTTTACTTTTGCCAGGTGGCAATCCTGAAATGCTTTTTAAAAAGGTTTTACATGATACGGAAATTTTATATGATATTAAATATTATCAGGGAATAATTATTGGTGAGAGTGCTGGGAGTGAGTTACAATTAAAAAGATATTTTATTACGGCTAAAAATAATTATTATAAGTACTTTGCATTTTATGATGGATTTGGAGTTTTAGATGATCCATTTTATATGGATGTTCATTCAATAAACGATGAGAGATATTTAGAAAAATTGCAAGAAGTTGCTAATGATAAAAAGAAAAATGTATATGCTATTTTTGATGATGGTGCACTTATTTATAATAGAGATTCTAGTAAATTAGAAAAAATTGGTAATGTATTAACTTTTGTTCCAAATATTAATTTTTAATAGAATAGAGGTAAGATAATGGATAAAAGAATCAGTGTTAGAGGTATTATTATTGAAGACGATGGAGTATATGCTATTTTTAGGAGAAAGATTAGGAATGATGGAGTTGTAAAAGAGTATTATGTAATACCAGGTGGTGGAATGAAAAGTGAAGAAACTTTACAGCAAACATTAAAGCGTGAATTAAAAGAAGAATTATCTATAGATGTTGAGATTATTGGTTATTTAGGTTTAGACGAAAAAGAAAACTCTATTGCTCATTTTTTTAAGTGTAAAATTTCTAAAGGTATACCTATACTTGGAGGAGAAGAATTAGAAAGATGTTCTAAAGAGAATTACTATGAAGTTAGGAAAGTCAATATTCATAATTTAGATAATATTGATATGTTAGCAAAAGATATGATAATTAAAGCTTATAATAATGAGTTTATAGAATTATTAGGATAAATTATAAAAATCTTGGCAGGTTTCAATGAATATAGGTATAGATATGGATAATACAATTTGCAGTACAAGTGAAAAAATATTAGAATATGAAGAAAAGTTTATAAAACAAGAAAAAATAAGTAGTGATATTTTATGGGAAGATGCTTTATATAAAACCAAATTTCTGAATATATATTTGGAAAGAATATATAATGAAGCAAAATTAAAAGAATGTGCAAGAGAAGTTATTAATAATCTAAAAAAATAAAATTTATATAATAACAGCAAGAACTGGAAAGTATGTTTCTGATATATATAAGATTACTAATAATTATTTACTAAAAAATGAAATAGTTGCAGATGGTATTTTTATAAATGGAAAGGATAAAGTAGATATTTGTATTAATAATAATATTGATATTATGATAGAAGATAGTCGTTACAATTATGATAGACTTATTGACAATAAAATTAGAACAATATTATTTGATGAACACGATAAAAATACTGATGTTATTGATAGAGTATTAAAGTGGAATGATATAAGTAATAAAATAAATGAAATGAAGTAAAAATAATGAAGTTTGAGTAATTGGTAATTAGTATTAAGTATTTCAAATATTTTATGAGTTTTATTAGCTCTCCAGAAATCAGAAAAAAATAAACTCAAAAGAAAGGAGAAGAAAAAATGATTAAACCCAAAAAATTAAAAAGAGGAGATACAGTAGCTATTGTTAGTCTTTCAAGTGGAACAGCTGGAGATAAAGAATTTAGACATAGATACGAACAGGGGAAAAAGAGACTTGAAGAAGTTTTTGGAGTTAAGACTGTTACTATGCCAAATGCCTTAAAAGGAAGTGAGTATTTATCAAAACATCCAGAAGCAAGAGCAAAGGATTTTATGGGTGCTTTAAAAGATAAAAATATTAAAGGAATTATATGTAATATTGGTGGTGCTGATACAATAAGACTATTGCCATATATAGATTTTGATGTGATTAAGAACAACCCTAAAGTTTTTATGGGATATTCTGATACTACAGTAAATCATTTTATGATGTATAAAGCAGGTGTCACATCATATTATGGCCCATCTGTTATGTGTGAATTTGCTGAAAATTATGAGATGCATGATTATACAAAAAAATATATTGAAGAAGTTCTTTTTAGAAATTCAGAAAATATTACAATAACATCAAGCCCAAAATGGACAAGTGAGTTTTTAGATTGGAGTAATGAAGCATATGACTCGCAGAAAAGAAAAATGCATTATGAAAAACATGGATATGAAGTTTTGCAGGGTAATGGTAATTTTGAAGGCGAATTATTAGGTGGATGTATTGATGTTTTTCCAATGTTTATTGGTACGAAAATTTGGCCATCTATAAATGATTGGGAGAATAAGATTTTGTTTTTAGAAACTAGTGAAGATGAAGTGCTACCTGATTATATTGAATATTATTTAAGAAATTTAATTGCTCAAGGAATTATTGATAAAATAAATGGTATTATTATAGGAAAACCACAAAATGAAAAATATTATGAGGAATATAAAGAAGTATATAAAAAAGTTATAGGTGGTGAAGCAAATAGACCTGAATTACCTATTTTATATAATGTTAATATAGGACATACTGCTCCTATGTGTATATTTCCACTTGGTCAAAAAATTAAGGTTGATTTAAATAAGAAAGAAATAACTTTTCTTGAGAAGCCAATGAGTGAATAATTAATATACATATGTATGGTTTAACTTTAATAATAGTATTGCGTTTTAATAACTAACTTTTAGACAAGTTAGTAACCCACTATGATATTGGTAGAACCAATAACGAATGTGGGCAAAGGGAGTTCCCTTTTGAACCCCCAATTAGTAACATTTTACAAATAGGTACAATATAATATTGTTGCATAAAAATAGCCTTATTGTAAAAAAAAGCAAAAAGGTTATTTTTCTTTTTCTGTAAATTTTCCTACTAGTGTATTCATTTTAGTAGCAAAATAGGCATTTTTACATATTTTAATGTAGAGGTGAATATTATGAATGAGCGAAGAGTAACAGGTGTTGTAGTAGATGCGGGACATGGAGGAATAGGATTATCCCAAAAATAGGGAAATGACTATGAATGCTAATAAATACAAGGAAAAGAGATACTTTAGTAAGAAAAGTGTCTTTTTTAGT
>CALVUV010000101.1 GCA_944363685.1 uncultured Bacilli bacterium | reverse complement strand
ATATTAATGTTAGATGATTATTTAGAAATAAAAAAGTTAGCAGAAGGAGATGAAGATTTAATGGAAGTAGCAGAAAGATTATATGAATTAACAAATAATATTGATAATATAGGACTATATGATCCTGAGAAAAGAAGAAAGGAGGAGGAAGCTTTAAAGATAGAGTATCATAGTAATATTGCTAGAGAAGAAGGAATTGAAAAGGGAATAGAACAAGGAATAGAACAGGGAATAGAGCAGGGAATAGAGCAAGGAGCTAGTAATGAAAAAAATTCTATTGCTAAATCAATGCTTGATAAAAAGATGGATATACCTTTAATAAGTGAGTTAACTGGATTATCAAAAAATCAAATAGCAATGTTAATGTAGGAGATGAGAAATAATGGAAGTAGCAGAAAAACTATATGATCCTGAGAGAAGAAGAAAAGAAGAGGAAGCTTTAAAGATAGAATATCATAGTAATATTGCTAGAGAAGAAGGTGATATACCTATAAAAGATGTTATGAAAGCGACTAGTTTTTCTAGGAAACAAATAAAAAGTTTGATATAAAATATGTAAATAGAAAGAAGTTTTCTTGAATTTACTTCTTTTTTTTGATAAAATAAACGTTGAAAAGAATAGATAAGGGCAAAAGATTGAAGCTTTTGTATCTTTTTTTTGAAATCTTGAAGGATGTGAAATAATGGCAGTAAAGTATGATGATAGTTCGATAAAAATATTAGAAGGTTTAGAAGCGGTTAGAAAAAGACCTGGTATGTATATAGGTTCTACTGATAAAAGGGGTCTTCATCATTTAGTATGGGAAATTGTTGATAATGCAATAGATGAAGCGATAAATGGATATGGTAAACATATTACTATAACAATTCATTCTGATAAAAGTGTTAGTGTAACTGATGAAGGTAGAGGTGTACCTGTTGGTATGCATGCATCAGGTAAACCTACTCCTGAAGTTATTTATACTGTACTTCATGCTGGTGGTAAATTTGAAGAAGCTGGATATAAAGTATCAGGAGGACTTCATGGTGTTGGTGGCAGTGTTGTTAATGCCTTATCTAAATGGATGGAAGTAACTATTAAAAGAGATAAAGGGGAATACTACATTCGTTTTAAAGATGGTGGAAAAGTAGATAAACCATTAAAGAAAATAGGTACTACTAATAAAACAGGTACTACTGTTAGATTTTTACCAGATCCAGAAATATTCTCAACAACAAACTTTTCATATACAACTATTTGTGAAAGAATGCAAGAGTCTGCTTTTCTTCTTAAAGGACTAACTATTGAAGTTCATGATGAAGAAGATGATAGACATGCTAAGTTTTGTTATGAAACAGGTTTAGTTGCCTTTGTTGAGTATCTTAATGAAGATAAAACTACTTTACATAATGTTTTAGATTTTGAAGGTGTTAAAAATAAAATAGATGTAGAAATCGCTATGCAATATACTGATACATATCAAGAGAATATTGTATCATTTGTTAATAATGTTAAGACTAGTGACGGTGGTACTCATGAAGTTGGTTTTAAAACGGCTTTAACTCGCGTTTTTAATGACTATGCTAAAAATAATGGCTTTATTAAAGGTAAAGAGAAAGCACTTGAAGGTAGTGACGTTAGAGAAGGATTAACCGCTGTTATTTCTTTAAAAATACCAGAAGATATGTTACAGTTTGAAGGACAAACTAAAGGAAAACTAGGTACACCTCAAGCTAGGACGATAGTAGATTCTATTGTTACTGAAAAACTACAGTTTTATTTAGAAGAGAATAAAGCGATTGCAACAGAGATAATTACTAAATCATTAAAGAGTAAAGTAGCAAGAGAAGCAGCTAGAAAGGCAAGAGAGGAAGCAAGGAAGGGTAAGAGCAAAAATCCTAAAGAAAGAGCCTTATCCGGTAAACTTACTCCTGCACAATCTAAAGATAAATCTAAAAAAGAATTATTCTTAGTAGAGGGTGACTCTGCAGGTGGTTCTGCTAAACAAGGAAGAGATAGAAAATATCAAGCGATACTTCCTTTACGTGGTAAAGTTTTGAATACAGAGAAAGCAAAAGTAGAAGATATCTTAAAAAATGAAGAAATTAATACCATGATTTATACAATAGGAGCAGGATATGGATCAAATTTTGATATAAATGACTGTGAATATAATAAAGTAATCATCATGAGTGATGCTGATGAAGATGGAGGACATATTCAGTGTTTACTTTTGACATTCTTCTATCGTTATATGAAACCGTTAATTGAAGATGGTAGACTTTATGTAGCACTTCCTCCACTATTTAAAATTCAATCTGGTAAAAATATCGAGTATGCTTATACCGTAGAAGAGATGAAAGAAAAGTCTAAAGGTAAAAGGTGTGAAATTCAAAGATATAAAGGTCTTGGTGAAATGAATGCAGATCAGTTATGTGAAACTACTATGAAGCCTGGTTCAAGAACTTTAATTAGAGTTAAAATAGAAGATGCTCAACTAGCAGAAAAACGTGTTTCTGTTCTTATGGGAGATGATGTCGCTCCTCGTAAAGAGTGGATAGATGAAAATGTTGAGTTTACTCTAGAAGATGATTATAAGATTTAGGAGGTTTGGATTATGAGAGAAAATACTTTTGATATACCAGCATATAAATTTTTTGTTATGAAGATTATTGATGGCAGGTCATCACATGATATCAATTATTATAAATTTTTAATTGAAAATAATTTTGCACATAATGTTGTGTTAATTCCTTTTGAAAACGTTGATGGTTTAGAAGTAAAAGAAGTAAAGAAATTAGTAGGTACAAAGGAAATTGTTATTGTAGGTGGAATGTATTATAATGCTGCTAATGATATAATTCATTGTGATGATAAAGAAGGTATTTCATCTATGAATATTTGTAATTTTAATGTAATATATTTTGATAAAAAATTTCTTAATAGAAATTATAATAAGTCTATTGATAAAATTTGTGAAAAATATATGGAGAAAAAATATGAGAAGAGTAATTCTTATTCTAAAAGAATGTATAGATGTTTCTTTGAAAGATATCAAGATGGTAGTTATGAGGAAACTAAAAAAAGAATTAAGAGATTAGAGATTGGAAAGTAGTGATAAAATTGTAAGATAGTCATATGATGATTAGGAGGGTTAGATTATGAAAGAAAATACATTTGATATACCATCAGTAAAATTTTGTATAATTTCTAAGTATTCTAGTAAGAATGATTTTATTGCAATGTATGAACATTGTCTTGGATATGGAGATATTTCTTTAATTCCTTTTGAAACAGTTGATGGTTTGATGATTGAAGATGTTTTAAAAATTTTAAAAACAAATGACTTTGCTATTGTTGCTGTTGCTAATTTAGAAGCTTTGATTGGCAAGCAGAGAAGAGTTGGTTCTCTTCTATGTGAAGTTTTTGATAAAGATTTTCTTAAACCTTTGATGAAGGAAAGAATTGATAAAGTAGTAGAAAAGCGTTTTGAAGAAAAATATGATCAATCCTTAGAAAAAGAGAAAAGGATGTATCAAAGTTTCTTTGAAAGATATCAAGATGGTAGTTATGAGAAGACTAAAGAAAGAATTAAGAGATTAGAGATTGGAAAGTAGTTGATAAAAATGGCTAAAAAATCTGAAACTAAAGAAGTATTAGAACGTATTTGGGATTATACTCTTGAAGATATAATGGGAGAGCGTTTTGGAAGTTATTCTAAATACATTATTCAAGAACGTGCTATTCCTGATGCTAGAGATGGACTAAAACCAGTTCAAAGAAGAATTCTTTATTCTATGTATAAAGAGAAAAACACTTATGATAAGGGCTATCGTAAAAGTGCTAAGACAGTTGGAGACGTTATAGGTAATTATCATCCCCATGGTGATACATCTATTTATGATGCTATGGTTCGTATGAGTCAGTCTTGGAAGACTAGACTTCCTTATATTGATATGCATGGTAATAATGGTTCTATTGATGGTGATTCTCCTGCTGCTTATCGTTATACAGAAGCAAGACTTTCTAAGATTAGTAATGAAATGTTACGTGATATTAATAAAGATACGGTAGAAATGGCTCCTAACTTTGATGATACAACTCTTGAACCTACCGTACTACCTGCAAGATTTCCTGCACTTTTAGTATACGGTGCGATGGGTATTTCTGCTGGATATGCTACTAATATTCCTCCTCATAACTTAGGAGAAGTAATAGATGCCACAATACATAGAATTGATAATCCTAATTGTGGTTTAGATACTTTAATGAAATATGTTAAAGGACCAGACTTTCCAAC
>CALVUV010000100.1 GCA_944363685.1 uncultured Bacilli bacterium | reverse complement strand
GGAGAATATTTTGATTTTAATATAAGTAGTACCATAACAGGTAATACAAATATTAATTATGAAATATCTGCTAAAAAAGAAGATGGAAATACAATAGATGGTAAATATATAAAGTTATATTTAACTAAGATAAACTCAGATGGAACAGAAGAGGCCTTAATGGTACCAGAAGTATATAGTGAAGAAACAAATGCAAATAACTATACAGGAAGACCTGCAAATGAGATGAGTTTATATACTAGTAGTATGAATAGTAGTGAAGATAATGATTATAGACTAAGAATGTATGTAGATGAAAGTTATAATCCTCAGGGAGATGGAGGAGGATTAACCTTTACAGTAAAGATAAATGTCTATGGAAAAGCAGGAGATAAGTATGTACCTGAAACAACTACTAAGATATTAGCAGATAATGAGTTACAAGAAGAAAAGACTAATATGTTTAATTATGCAAGTAATGGTATGTACTTATCTGGGGCATCTGATGATGGACAGCCTCAATATGGAACTGATGAGAGTCAGGTGACTAATGGACTATATAGTATGAATGATGAAGATGGTGTTAGTTATTATTATAGGGGAGCGGTAACAAATAATAATGTTCAATTTGGAGAATATGTAAGTGATTATTATGTATATAACTATAGTAGTAGATATTTTCAAAGTTTAGAAACTTGCCAAGAATATAATAGTAGTTGTAGTGAAAGTAATAGAGTAAAACTAGCAAGTGCAGGAGATAAAATGTACTGGAAGATAGTAAGAGTAAATGGAGATGGCAGTTTAAGACTAATCTATAATGGAACAAGTGCAAATCCAACAAATAGTGATTTAGCACATTCTTATGCAGTAGGAATGAGTCCATATAATTTAGAGTTTGATGATCCAAAATACACAGGATATACCTATGATAATGGAACAGATTCATTTATAAAGAAAGAAGTAGATACATGGTATAAAAAAGCTTTAGGAGATACAATATATGATAGTATGGTAACAGGAGGAAGATTTTGTAGTGACAGTAGTGGCTATAGAGATGAACCGAAGCTAGGAGATGTCTTTGCAAGTTTTGATAGATTGGCCCCAATATTTGGAAAACTAATGGGATTAGAAATGCAAGAGGATGTAACACCAACGATAAAATGTCCAAGTACAACAGAGAGTTATGGAGGATCATACCGATTAAAAGCAGGATTAATAACAGCAGATGAGTTAGCTTTGGCAGGAGAAAGTTCGGGAGTAGTAGGTAATAGTTATTTAAGTATTGGCAATTCTAATATATATTATTGGAGTATGTCGCCTTTTCGTTTCTTTATTGGCTATGCGTATGTATGGTTTGAGGGTGAGTCTTTGAATGGCTATGGTGTCGATAGTAACTATGGTGTCCGCCCAGTTATCAATGTGGTAACTGATAACGGATTTACCTCAGGTGATGGAAGTGCCTCAAATCCTTACGTTATAACAGCAGAATAACTCTATAGAAGTCTTTATGACTTCTTTTTTTCTTTTCAATATGTTATAATACAATTATGTTTTAGAGGGGATGTGTTAATATGTTTGTAGATGAAGTAACACTTAAAGTAATTGCAGGTAGTGGTGGAGATGGTTGTACTGCTTTCCGTCGTGAAAAATATATTCCTATGGGAGGACCTTATGGAGGTAATGGTGGACATGGCTCTGATATTATCTTTAAAGTAGATGAAGGGCTTCATACATTACTTGATTTACGTTATCAAAAAGAGATTAAAGGTAAAAAAGGTGAAAACGGTAAGGGTAAGAATCAACATGGAAAAGGAGCCGAACCTTTAGTTGTTAAAGTACCTCAAGGAACCGTAGTAACAGATACTGATACAGGACTTATCCTTGCCGATTTAAAGGGTAAGAATGATTCTGCCATTATCGCTAAAGGAGGTCGTGGAGGTAGAGGTAATACTGCCTTTAAGACTCAAACTAATACCGCTCCGAACTTCTCTGAAAATGGTGAACCAGGAGAAGAAAGAACAATTAAAGTAGAACTTAAACTACTTGCCGATGTTGGTCTTGTAGGTCTTCCTAGTGTAGGTAAAAGTACTATTATCTCTAAAGTAAGTAAAGCTAAACCTAAGATAGCAGAATATCACTTTACAACTTTAAAACCAAATCTTGGCGTAGTTCGTGCTACTAACGGTAAAACCTTTGTTATGGCAGATTTGCCTGGATTAATAGAAGGAGCAAGTAAAGGAGAAGGACTAGGAGATAGATTCTTAAGACATATAGAAAGAACTAGAGTAATACTTCATGTTATTGATATGGCAAGCACAGAAGGAAGAGATCCTTATGAAGATTATGTATTAATCAATAAAGAACTTGAAGAATTTAATAAAAAACTACTTACTAAACCTATGGTAATACTAGCTAATAAAATGGATATAGAAGGAAGTATTGATAATCTTAATAAATTTAAAGAGAAAGTTAAAGATAAGAAAATCTTTGAAATAAGTGCTATTACAAGTAATGGACTTACTGAAGTAATAGATTACTTAAGTGATTTATTAGACACTATAAAAGAAGAAAATCTTTATGAAGAAGATGCTTTTGAGTCTCACGTCTTATATAAATTTAAAGAAGAAAAACCATTTACTATAGAAAAAGAAGGGGAAGACTTTGTAATTAAAGGAGAAAAAGTAGAAAAACTATTTAGAATGACTAAATTTACTGATGAAGGTATTAAAAGGTTTAGTAATAAACTAAGAAAAATGGGTATTGATGAAGAACTTGAAAAAATGGGTGCAGTTGATGGAGATATGGTTAGAATATTAGATTTTTACTTTGAGTATCGTAAATAATGCAAGAGTTAGAAAATATATCTAAAGAAGGCTATAACTATATAGAAGAAATGCTTATTGAAGAATATGGTTATAGATATGAAAAATTAATTAGAAATAGATTATCCAAAACTAACTATATTTTTAAATCACCACCAGATATTACTTATTATTCTTTAAAAGAACTAGGCTATGATCCTAAAACATATAAATCATTAGAAAAATATTATCAAGATTATATAAATTATAGGCAAGTAGAAGACTATTTAGATAAGAAAATTAAGAAAAAAATATATAACTATTTAAAAGAAAAATTGCAACTACCAGATGACTATTTAAGTAAACATTTGGAAGAAATACTAAATTTAGATTACAAAGTATTTAGTGAAAATTCTATGAACATTTTAAGATATTCTCTTAATGAAAGTTTAAAATCATTAATAATAGAAAAACAAAGTGATTTTATTAGAAGATGTATGGAAGAAGATTTGCCCCTAACTATTATAGATATTAGTAAAGAATTAGATGCTTATATTTCTTTATTAGAAAGGTCTAAACAAATACAACTTTTAAAATTAACTAATTTTGGTAAAGAAATGACTAATCATATTTCTAATATTTTAGATACTAACTATTACTATGATGCTTTAAACTATAGTAGAAAGATTTTATTTGATGATAATAATGCCGCTGCAACTTGGTCAATTGAAAGAAATAAAAAAAGTTATACTATTGTTTATCTTCCAATATTAAAAATAAAAGATGATTTAAGTATTGATCATGTTTTAGTACATGAGAGTATTCATGCTATAGAATCTAGAAAATGAAATAGTGGTATAGGAAGTTATAAAAGAGAAAATAATGTTATAAACGAATTAAAAACGGAATCAAAAACGATAAGGTTACATAACAAATTGAAAAAAGACGGTATATCTATTTTTGATACAAAAGAAAATAGTAATAAAACAGAATGTTTATATACTCATTTTGTACCTTTAATAGATTATTTATTACAAGACTATGAAGACTTATTTAATTATTGTTCTTTATATAATAGAGTATCTCCTTTATATAAAGTTTTTGGTAAAGACAACTTTGTTAATTTTAGTAAAGATGTAAGCGATTTATATTATACTGCAGATTTAATTAATAAATTAGTAGAAAAAGGTACGACAGTATCTATTAATATCACACCTTATAAAAAACAAATAGATAAAATGAAAACATATTCAAAACGGAAAATTATTAAATAAAAAATGTATCTTGTTCGCTTGTGTTGAAGATACATTTATGTTATTATTTACCTAGGAATACTTAGTAATGGGTGTTTTATCTCTTTCAACCAACTTATTTTAGGGGGTCAGAAAGGGGAACTGCTTATGAGTAAGAAAGATTTTTTAATTTTATCATTGATAATAATTATTATTCTTTTAATCATCTATAGATAGTAAAATACCCTATTACAACTTTGTAACTAGGGTATTTTACCACAAACACTTTTGAGGTAAATACCCAAAAGCATGACTAGGTATTCCTCTTTTTTATAATATGTAAATTCTCTTTACATATTCATATTATCATAAATAATTAATTTTATCAA
>CALVUV010000099.1 GCA_944363685.1 uncultured Bacilli bacterium | reverse complement strand
CATTCTCACTACTATATTTCCATCATCATCAAAGTAATAATTATCTTCCTTTTTAAAATGTTCTTTGTTGTGACAATTTATACACAAAGCTTCTAAGTTATCCCAATTCAAAGTAATATCGGGGTTATCTACATTATCTATAGTTATGTATTCTTTATGATGGCAAATAGTTGCTGAACTATCACATCTTTCACATATATAATATTTACTACTCATATATGCCTTGCTAGTTTCTTGCCATGCCTTACTGTGATAGAACTTATCAACCTTAGGATTATTTCTTTGCATTTAATTGTGAGGTAGCTACTTTTAATGTAGCTTTTTCTGGTTCACTATTTACATTAGCAGTTTCTATAACTTGTTTTGCAAAGTTTTTTTTAATAAGCACTTTAGCTCTTTCTTTTGACACAACAAATATATCGTTTATTTCTCTGATCGTACCAGCTTCTAAATCGTTAAATTTAGTAATAGCGATTACTTTCATATCCATTCCTCCTTGCATTAATAAAAGAACATATTTCTATGTTCTTAAGTGCGAGACCAAATAATTTTGCTAATCATCCAACTGCACTATAGCATATATTACTGGACATTGTCTGGACATTTATGAATTTTCTTTAATTTCTTCATCAACTGTTTTATCATCATTTATTTCTTTTATAATTCTTTGAATAGTTTTTTCAGAACAATCAAGTTTAGCAGCAATATCAGCATGAGATAGACCATATAAATATTTTGCCTTAAAGACTTTCTTTTCTATTTCAGACATAGCTTCTATATCTCTATCTATTTCATTAAAATAATCATTTATTTTATCCAGTTCTTTTTTTACTAAAGTTCTGCTTTTATCAAGTTCTTCAAGTTCAGCAAAAGTTGTTGTGTATTTATCTGGATGTTTTTCATTTTGAACTTTAACCTCATCAAATGTAAAGCCATGTAATCCTAATGTTTCATCTATTTTTAGTTGTATCCTTTCATTTAAAAGTTTGTAAGTTTTTTCATATAATGTTTGATCATTTTTTAATTTTCTTATAACACTATATTTCATTTACCCTCCTTAATCTTTTCTATTTTTACATATCCTGTATCTAATAATTCTCTAGCTCTATCTTGGTCATATAAATAATAAATATTATTTTTTCTTATTATAGCATTTCCTGCATCATTATGTTCAAATGCATCATCAATTATAAGTTCTGGCCTTTTATCAATATAATCTTTTAAAGCTATAACTTCATATTTTATTTTAGGTATATATACTCTCTTATTGAATAACTTAGTCCAATCAGTAGTATTACCTTTTTCAATATAATTAAATCTATTAGGAATACTATTTACAATTTTATCTATATCTAAATTAGATAAATCCATATCTAATAAATAACCATTAACACCGTCCTCAATAGATTCATAACTACTCGGATAATTTGTAGAAATAACTGGTGTGCCATATTGTAAGCACTCGTTAACAAAATAACAGTAACCTTCTGTATCTGATAGTTGCACTCCGTAATCTGCTTCAACTATATAATCAAATATATCATGTGATGGTTTCATATAAACTATTTCTTCCAAATCAAAAGGTTTTTGCTGATAAAGTTCTAAATCGGTAAAGATAATCCATCTGAATTTTATGTTATGTTCTTTTAGAGCTTGAGCTAATTTTAACATTCTATCGTAGCCTTTTTCTTTTGAGACTCTAGTCGCTGATATTAGTTTTAATACATGATGTGTTTCTTGTCTATCATCTAATATATTATAAATAGTTGTTACCTTTTCTTTAGGATAAAGTTTTTTAAAAACTGATGTAACGTGTTTTCCTACTGCTACGTATTCAGTCGTTTTAGACCATTTTTCATAAACAAAGCCTGTTTCTTTTGCTCTTATATAGTCAGCATGAATCATCTGTATATATCTACCAGTTTTTGCAATAACAGTTTCAGGATAACCTCCCCAAGCACTTGCTAAGAGACAAATATCACAAACATATTTTTTATTACTATTATATTTTTCAACCTCAATATTTAACTTTTGCAGTCTTCTTATAGTATCTAAATTTCCATCTTTATACAGAAATAAAATATTATATTTATCTCGCATTTTTTTACAGAAATTATAATCAAATGTATCTACTCCTCCAAATTGTAATGGATTAGTATGATAAAGAATTAGCTTTTTTCTCTTCATAGTACCTCCAAATTTATTCTTTATTACTACTTACTCCGCCCATTGTTATTATTTTTGCATTGCTATCCATAAGTTCGCCAACCTTTTCAAACTCTCTTTGTGCTATCCTTCTTCTTCTACTCCTTTTTTCTTTCATTTTGTATATTCTATCACCTAATAAACTTGATAATTTAATTATTCTCATCACTAATTTCCTCCTTAATTACATTTACAAGTTCATTAAAGTCCATGTCATTATAATCATCTATTTCTATAGTTTTATTTCTTATTTTTATCATTAAAGTTTTATCATCAGCCGTACTTCCTTGATAATCTTCTTTAAATGCATCAATAATTTTATCGATAAAAAACTGTTCGTTTGTTTTCATATTATATTTTTCCTCCTTATTTTACAAATTTCTAACATATTATTTATTGAGTAAATAATTAACTGCATCTGTTAAATCATCTATTGCTTTTTGGTGTTGTTCAAAATTTCTGTTAACTATTCCAATTAACTCCTCATCTTTACAATAAGGAGGTATTAAACTATATTGATATCTTTCTTTTATTTTTCCTCCAATAATTTCAAATGAATAATCACTATCCCACAACATAAAGCTTCTAAATGTTCCTGAAGGCCAAAACAAATCATCGTTAACGTATTTAAGCTTAGCTACTACATCATAGCAGTTACACTCTTCGTTATCTCTTAAAACATTAATTTCTGTGCCTTCTTCTATTTCATTATTTTTAATCATTTGTAATAGTTCAATTCCACTCATAATTAATAATCTCCTTCTTGTTTATCTGATAAATATATATAAATAACATTATCGTCACCATCATTGTATTCAATATCAGTAACATAAGAGTTAAGTACATTTTTAGAAAGTATTTTTTCTAATAATCTAATTTTATCTTTACTTTTATCCCAAAAATCGTACATACCAAATTCAAACCATTCTTTATCAGAGTTTATAGAATCACTATAAGGCAAATATATTCTTATAATTGTAGTATCTTCATTTGTTTTATTGCCAACGCCGTTAGTAAAAGTTCTAAAATTAAAGCAATTAATAAATTGCTTAAATGGTATATTTTTCATTCTTCTACCTCCAATTCATCTAACCAATTATATAAGTTTACCCAAGTATCATAATCACATCTATCATCAGTTATAAAACCTTCTTTTCTTCTTTCTAAATAATGTTGTAAATCTGATAACATAACTTGTTTCATACGACCATCTATAATATCTTTATTCTCTACAATAAATTCTGATGTTTCAGCAGATATATAAGTTCTTCTACCTAATGCGTATCTTAATGCTGATATGATCATATCTCTTAACACATAATCTAATTTAAGTTCTATCATTTTACCACCTATCAAAGCCATTATATTTTTTTAAGTATTCTTCTAATTCATCAAGAGTTGCTCTTTCACTATCTAATATAAATCTGTTATTACTACTAAGGTAATATTCAATGTCAGGATTATATAAAAACAACTCCCATCTATATTCATTATCTAAATTTGTTTGAATAAATAAATGATATTTATTTTTATTTAAGCTATTTTGAATTTTTATTAATTTTTCTATTTCTTCACTCATTTTCATACCCCACTTTCTTAAACATTTCATTTCTACAATCTTCATTAGAACAATATAGATGACCACTTATCATAAATATTTCTTCTCCATAATTAACGTGTCAATGACAATTAGGACATTCAACAGTATAATCAAACCTATCATCACTACCATTTTTATCAACTATCTTAATTGGTGGTTGACTTAAACTAGCATAAATGTACTCATCTTCGTTTTTATCAACAAAATTATTTCCAGTAACTGCTCTATTTAGTTCTTTATATACACTCATTTATTCCACCTCTTTTACTATGGAGTATATATCTCCGCCTTTTGTAAATGTAATTATATAATTTTCGCCTTCTTCTATTCTTGTATATAAATCTGGTGTTATTTCACGATTAATAGGTTCATCACAAGCAATATAGAAATTATCAAAGAATATATCATCTTTATAAAATTTCTTAATATTGGTGCAGGTAGAAACACTATCTTTATCTTCTTTTGTACTTTCGTTAATTCCTATCATAAAAACAACAGTAAGAGCAAACATACCAATAAATAGCACTAAATAAAACACCCATTCCAAAACTTTCATCATTCCACCTCATACTTAACAGAATCAAACATCTCTTTTGTTACTATTGATATAATCGTAGTATTTTCAAAGCAAAGATGTTCGTCTTTTCTTAAACAAGCAATAACTTTACTATC
>CALVUV010000098.1 GCA_944363685.1 uncultured Bacilli bacterium | reverse complement strand
TCCTATTTTTTCCAATTTGTTAATTTAATTTTGAAAATTCGTTAAGTTTTAATATTAAATAATTTAAAGATTAACAATATAGTGATAATATCTATGCTTCTAATATAACTCTAGTTAAACAAAATCCTTTTATCTATAACATGAGTATTAGAGATAATCTTCGTCTTGTTAACAGTAATAAAAAAAGACAGGAAGAAGTAATTAAAGAAGTAGGATTACATGAACATATTATGAGTCTACCTAAAGGATATAGTACAGTCTTAACAGGTAATGCTACTAACCTATCAGGAGGTCAAAAACAACTTTTATCAATCGCTAGAAGTCTTTTAACAGACGCCGAAATCCTTCTAATGGATGATATAACTGCATCCCTTGACCCTAAAACAACTAATGAGATTATAGAACTTTTAGTAAGACTAAAAGAAGATCATACTATTTTAGTCATAACTAATAGAGAAGACTTAATTAATAAAGCAGATAAAATAATTTATTTAAATAAAGGAAAAGCGAAAAGTTATAAATCCTTAACAGACCTAAAAGAAAAATTAGGCCATGAAAGTGAGGTGATAATATGAGATTAATGATAGATACCTATAAAAAATATTGGTCTTGTATTAAACCTCATAAAGGTTATTACACCATGATTTTTGTCTCTAAAGTTTTAGCAGTCATTGCAAGTATCCTCTTACCATTTACCGCTTCAGGTATTGTTAAGTATCTAACACTAGGAGACTATCAAAAAGCCTTAAAATGGATATTTTACTTCTTTGCCGCAGCCACTGCTAAAGTAATATTTTACTATTGGAATTATAAAGGTGGAGCTTTAGATTCAAATTACTGTTATACAGGACTTAAGAAGAAAGTCTTTAATAAACTTACAACCTACGATTTAGAGTTTTCCAAACATAAAGATATAGATGAAGTACTACAAGGCTCATCTAGTGATATCTGGAAAGTTGTAGGTATTAATGATAACTTAAGTGATATCATTATAGGTTTTATCAGAATAATAGTAATTGTAATATTAACAGCATTAACCTCACCATTAGTAGGTTTAGTAGTATTCTTATTCTCTAGTCTTTATGTCATATTTATGATGATATTCAATGAGAAAATAGTAAAATATTTAAATAAACAAAGAAAATATCAAGATAAAATCGCTGGTGTATTTCTAGAAGAATTATCATCACTTGAAGAGATTAAAGTATATGACATGCAAGATAAATATTATAATTATTTTAATACTATCAACAAAAAGTTCTGCCATAATTATAGAATGAAAAGAAGATATCATGATATTCAATTTAATTTTTTACAACTAATATTAGATTTAGGAGAAGTAAGTATTTATGCAGTTACCTTATTCTTATTATTTCAGAATGCTTATACTGTTGATAAGATAGTTTTAGTAATAGGATACTTTACTATGATGAACCAAGAATTAAAATATGTCTTACAAACCTGTGTAAAAAATGTTATAGACTGTAGAGTGTCTGTGGAAAGAATTTATTCACTTTTAAATTATCGTCCTAAAAATAGTAAAGTAACAAATACAGTTAATGAAGATGATATTAAAGGAATATTAGAATTTAGTCATGTTTATTCTTCATATCAAGATAAACAAGTCTTAAAAGATGTAACCTTTAAAGTAAAACCTAATGAATTAACCGCTATAGTAGGACGTAGTGGTAGTGGAAAAAGTACTATTTTAAATATTATCCTTAGATTAATAAAACCTGATAGTGGTAATGTCTTAATAGATAAAGAAGATATATATAATTATACTAATGATGTTTATAAGACTAATGTCAGTGTTGTAACACAAAAAAGTATTCTTTTTAATATGAGTATAAGAGATAATCTATCTTTAGTGGATTCTAACTTTAAAAGAATACAAGAAGTGTGCATGAGACTAGGAATACATAATGAAATACTAAGTCTACCTAAAGGTTATAATACAGTAATAGAAGAAAACAGTTCTAATATTTCTACAAGATTAAAACAACTTCTATCTATTGCAAGAAGCATATTAACCAATGCAGAGATACTTTTATTTGATGAAGTAACATCATCATTAGATGCCTCTAACACTAAAAAAGTTGTTAAAGTCTTTAAAGAGTTATCAAAAGACCATACTGTTATCATTATTACCCATAAAAAAGAAGTAATGAATAAAGCAGACCATTTAATTATCGTTGATAAAGGAAAGAAAGTTGCTGATGGTACACCTAAGTCTTTAGAAAATAATAAGTACTATTTAAATTTAAGAGACAGCAGTAGTGTAAGTAATAATAATTTATCAGGAGTATAATCTGAAAGATTTACTTAAGAATAAAAACTTGAAATATATATTTATAATGATTATTTTCTTTAGTATTTCCTTCGGATTATGGAATAACTTTAGACTTCTTTGGTTAGAAGAAAATAATCTAGATCCAAGTGAGATAAGTAGAGTGATGAGCCTTGCTACTTTCTTTGGAGCGATATCAATAATATTTATATCTCTAAAAATAAGTATGACTAATATAAAGAAATTAGTAAGCACAACTCTCATAATAAGGATAATATCTTATCTAATTCTTTTTATAGGCTATCAACATTTGCCTACTAGAGTGATAGCAATTCTCTTTATCTTTGATATCGCTAGTTATACCGTAGGATACTTAGCCATATATCCCTTAATTACAAGAGTTATAAAGAATGATAAAATTTACAGTTATCGTAAATTAACGACTTATATTTGCCAAGATCTTGGAGTTTTATTAGGTGGTATACTTTTAGGATTTACAATTGGTAATTATATTTTTGATTATAACAGTTTTCTTTTAATCGCTTTAATTTGCTTAATTATTGCCTTTTTATCTTTAAGTAAGGTTAAACTTAATGAAAAAATTCATTATAAAAGTATAAGTGCAAAAGATTATTTAAAAATATTGAAAAAAGATAAAATTGATAGTTTATATTTATTTTATATTTTTATAGGAAATATCTCTTACAACTGTGCTTTAGGTGTGCAAATGTTAATACTAACTAATATTTTAGATATATCATCAAAAAATGCTACATTTTACTTTCTATTTATGGGAATAATAGCGGATATCTTTGGTATTCTAGCTTTGAAGAAATTAACACCTAAAAATGACTATCTAACCATCTTATTTAAATTTGGTCCAAGAATGTTAGGATATTCTTTAGTTTTTATCTTCCCAACAAAAGAGATGACTTTAATCGCTATAACAATTTCTCTATTCTTAACGACTGCTTATGAAGATAAAACAGATGCCATTTATCTAAATAGAATAGATACAAAATATCATTTATTATTTTCAAATATTAGAGAGCTTGTAGGTAGTCTGGGGAATGCTATAGGATTATATTTAACAGGTATATTATTTATCTTTGGATCTAAATATATTTTTGGAGTTGCAGCCCTAATAGGTTTTATTCAAATAGTACTTGCTATATACCTTGTATATCTTAGAAAAAATAATGATTTACAATAGTTCTATTTACTATTTATAATATATTTGTAGAGGAGGATGAAGTAATGAATATGAATAAGAAATTAAAATTTGAAGATTTGGAAGAAATAATAAACAAATATACAACAAAGGAAAGTAAAATATCAATTGAAATTAAAGACTTTAATGGGAATATAATTATAGAGCATAATCCAAATATAAAAGTAAATTCTGCTAGTTGTATAAAAGTAGCTATCATGATAGCTGTATTAAAAAAAGTCCAAATTAATGAATTAGAATTAGATAGATTAATAGATTTTAGAAATTTAGATTTAGATGATGAAGATGGAATCTATAATGAAATTGAAAGAAAAGCGACAGTATTAGAATTATTAACTTTTATGATTATTAATAGTGACAATTTAGCAACAGATGTACTAATTGAATTGTTTGGTTTTCAATATTATAATGATTTTTTAAAAAAAAATGGATTATTAAATACAGAACTTAATAGATTTATGGGAATATATGACTCAGGAAAAGAAAATTATACAAGTAATGAAGATATGTATCATTTATATAAACAATTATACCAAGAAAAGATTCTAAATAAAGAATTGTGTGATATTGCAAAAAATATATTACACAAACAAAGATTAAAAGATGCAAGTCAAAGATATATTTATGAAGACATAGAAGTGTATCATAAAACTGGAGGTTTAGATAGTTTAAATTTAAGAAATGACTGTGGATATTTTGTATTGAATTATAAAGCATATTATTTTGGATTTTTCATGGAACAAATGACTTCTAAAGAAGATGCCTCTATATTAATAGGAAATTTGTTTAAATTTATTTATGAGAATATGATGCATTTATCAAAGCAAACAATTCTTGCATGAATTAGTAGTAATAGGAAATGATAACAATAAAAAGTATATGTAGGCAATTATATTACTAATTACAGTATAAAAAAAGATTTATATGAACTACTACAAGGAACTGTAATAGAAGAAAAACCTAAAAGAATAGTAAAAAGTAAATGGGGAACGATAGACTACAACTATAGATATTGATTTAATAGAAAACAAGATTGTATTTAGAGATAAGCTATGCTATAATTACAAAGAAAAAGAAAGGACTGGTTATAATGATAGAACGTCTTGAAGCTACAGAAAAGAAATATAT
>CALVUV010000097.1 GCA_944363685.1 uncultured Bacilli bacterium | reverse complement strand
AATTCCTTAGGTTGTAAATATTTAATGAAATTAAGTGATGACTATTACTATGTAAAAAAAGTAAATGAGTTAGAACTTTGTAACGAAATTGTAGGTAGATATTTATGTGCTAAAGTTGATCTTGAAACTACTACTTTAGAATTATTATTAGATAAAAATGAGATTAAAATCGCTACTCCTAATTATAGAAAACAAAATTTAAAATATAAAAATCCAACTGATGATGAGATTTTAGCTTTTAGTGAGGTGTACAATGTTAGTAAATTAAAATTACTACCTAAACCATATCAAAAAGAACAAGCTAAATTAATCACTCTAGATATTATGATGGAACAAACGGATAGATTTGGTAGAAATATGGAAGAGATAATCGATAAAAATATTATTCATCTAACACCAGTTATTGATTTTGCAAGGAGTTTTGGTGCTGTCTCTTTTAATTTTTATTATAATCCTTATATTAGTATACCGAAAGATGCAGAGAGTATTGATAGACTTTTAAACGATTTTCCTGAAGTTTATAAATACTTTTTAGAGATATTTAGTATAGGAACTGAAGAATTAGTAAATTGTATAGAAGCTAATTATCCAATAATGGTTGATGACAGGATTAAAGAAAACTATGATAAGGTTGTTTCGGGAAATCAAAAAATATTAAAAAAAATAGGTAATAGAACTATTTTATAAGCTAGCACTTAAATATTAAATTATGTTATACTGATATTGGGATGGGAGTATATTATGAATATAGATTTAGTAGAGATAGAACGTAAAAGAGTGAACTTTTCTTTAACATAATAAATAAAGATAATAATGATGTTGTAGGTATATTGTTTACAGTTGAAAACCATATTGCTTATGAAGTCTATGAGAAATATAGAAATTAGGGTATTGCTACTGATGCTTTAAAACAAATTACTGGGAAAATAGATAGACCTATACTTGAAATAAAATATGATAATATGGCCTCTAAAGCAGTTTCTTTAAAGGCAGGTTATACTTTAGTAAGAAGAGAAACTTCTTATGATATTTATGAAATTTCTATTGATAAAGGTAAAAGTAGGTAATAAATTTATTAGACTACTTTTCTTTTGCAAAAAACTCTATATTTTTTCTACTTAAAATAGTATAATGTAATCATAAGAGGGTGATACTTGTGGCTTATATTAGTGTTAAGAATCTAACTAAAATTTATAAAATGGGAGAAGTTACTATTAAAGCCTTAGATAATGTCTCTTTTGATATTGAAGAAGGTGAGCTTACGGTTGTTTTAGGGCCAAGCGGAGCAGGTAAAACAACCATATTAAATATCCTTGGGGGAATGGATAAAGCTACTAGTGGTAAAGTTATTATAGATAATAATGATATCGCTAAATATAACAGTAGAAAACTAACTGATTATAGACGTTATGATATTGGTTTTGTCTTTCAATTCTATAACCTTGTAGGTAATTTAACTGCTATAGAAAATGTATCACTTGCTAGTCAAATATGTAAGAATCCAATGGACTCTAGTGAAGCTTTAAAAAGAGTAGGTTTACTTGATAGAAAAGATCATTTTCCTGCCCAACTTTCAGGTGGGGAACAACAACGTGTTTCTATCGCTCGTGCTATCGCTAAAAATCCTAAACTATTGCTTTGTGATGAACCAACTGGTGCCCTTGACTCTAAAACTGGTAAAAAAATAATAGAACTATTACAAGATACTTGTCATAAGACGAAAACAACAACTATTATTATCACTCATAATGCTGTAATCGCTGATATTGCAGATAAAGTTATTAAAGTTAAAAACGGTAAAATAGAAAATGTTACTGTTAATAAGAAACCTAAACTAGTTAAGGAGATTGATTGGTAATGTTAATCTTTAAAAATAGTTTTAGGAAAATATGGAAGTCTAAAGGAAGGTTCTTATCTTTAATCCTTATTGTAATATTAGGTACATCTTTCTTTGCAGGAGTTAGAGAAACTGCTAGTGATATGATTAAGACTTTAGATAATTATTATGATGAGACTAATCTTTATGACTTTAAGATAGTTAGTACGCTTGGGTTAACAGATGATGATATTAAATCTTTAGAAGAGATTGATGGTATAAAAGAAGTAGAAGGAACTTATTCTTTTGATACTCTAATAGATGGTGATGCTGTTAAAGTAAGTGCACTATCAGATATTAGTAAAACTACACTAGTTGATGGTAGAATGCCTAAAAGTAATAGTGAATGTCTTGGTGAAGATGAAGCGTTTAAAATAGGAGATAATGTTACAATAGAAGATGATACATATCTTAATAATAATACTTGTAAAATAGTAGGTACTGTTAATAGTAGTAGTTATATTTATGAAAATAAAGGCTTGTCTTCAGTAGGCGATGGTAAACTTGATAGTTTGTTATATGTTGTTAAAGATAACTTTAAACTAGATTATTATACAGAAATATACTTAACAGTAGATAATGCTAAAGAAGAATTATCTTATAGTGATAGTTATGATGAAATAATAGAAAAAGTAAATAAGAAATTACAGAAGTTAAAACCTTTAAGGGAAACAGCAAGGTATGAAGAAATTCTAAAAGAAGCGATGGATAAAGTAGCAGAAAGAGAGAATGAACTTAATAGAGTAAAGAGTGAAAATGAAACTAAGTTTAATGATGCTTTAACTGAGTTAAATTCTAATAAAATAAAACTAGATGAAGGATTAGAAGAATATAATAGTAATTTGTATACTTTAAATAAGACAAAAGAATCTACAGAGTCACAACTTAATAATGGTTTTAATGCTTTAGAAAGTGCTAAGACAGAGTTTAATAATGCTTTAAGTAATGCTGGTCTTACAGTAGATGGTTTAGGGCCTACACTTGATACAATAAACACTACTATTACAGAGTTAGAAAAACAGTTAGAAGGACTTGATCCTAGTGATAGTTTATATGAAATATTAAATGCTAGACTTAATGAACTTAAAAACAATAAGACTAATATAGAGACATTAATAAGTACTAATAATACTTTAACTGAACAAGAAAATACTTTAAATAGTTCTTTAAGTACTTGGAATAGAGAGTATAGTAAAGCTTTAAAAGAATTAAATAGTGCTAAAAGAGAAATAGATAATGGTTATATTGAATTAGAACAAGGATATAAAGAATATACTACTAACTATAATCTATATTTAGAAGAAGTATCTAATTATGAGAATAAGATAAATGATGCTAAAAATGAGATTCAAAATATAGAGAAACCTGTTTGGTATTTATTAACTAGAGAAGATTTAACAGGTTATACTAGCTTTTATGAAAGTGCTACTAAAGTAGACTCTATCGCTGCTGTATTTCCAATATTCTTTATTCTAATCGCATTCCTTATGGCTTTTAATACTATGAATAGAATGATAGAAGAAGAGCGTAGTGAGATAGGGGCCTTTATATCTTTAGGCATTAGAAAGTCTAACATTGCCTTTAGTTATCTATTATACGTTTTTATCGCTTGTGTTTTAGGTCTTGTTATAGGACTAAGTGTTGGTTATACTTTAATACCAAGAATACTTTATACAGTGTATTCTGCATCCTTTACAATACCAGAATTATCTACTTATGCTAATCCATATGCTTGTTTAATTATTGTCTTAACAACAATTATCTTAATGAGTTTAGTAGTATTTATTACTCTTGTTAAAGACTTTAAACTTGCACCTGCAACTATATTAAGACCAGAATCTCCTAAGAATGGTAAAAAGATCTTATTAGAGAGAATTAAACCATTCTGGAAACATCTATCGTTTTCTTGGAAGATAACTTTACGTAATTTGTTTAGATACAAGAAAAGAATCTTTATGACTGTTTTAGGTATTGCAGGATGTACTGCTTTACTTCTTACAGGTTTTGGTATTAGAGATAGTCTTAGTGACTTATTAGATATACAATATGGAGAAATAACTCATTATGATGCAACTTTAGTTTTAAATGATGATGTTAATGAAGATGATGTTACTAAATCTTTAAGTGATAATGATATAACTAATTATATAAATACTAATATTTCTAGTTATACTTTTAAAGCGAATAATAAGAACTTAGACTTTACCTTAATTGCTTTTATGAGTGATGAAAACATTAATGATTATGTCACATTTAAATCACTAGATGGAAATGATTTAAACTTAAGTGATGATGGAGTTATTATTACAGAAAAGATGGCTGATTTATTAGATGCTAAAGTAGGAGAGAATATTAGTATTAGAAATAGTGATAATGAATTATTTATAGTTAAAGTAAAAGGAATATGTAAAAACTATATAAGTAATTTTATGTATATGAATAGTACTTATTATGAAGAGATATTTAATGATGATAGTTACAATAGTTATCTTGTTAATTTAAAAGATTCTACTAATGAAGAAAAACTATCTAATAATCTATTAGATACAGGATACTTTGGAGCGATACAGTATACTGATGATAATATGGAAATGTTTAATGATATTATTGCTGGTATGAATAATATAGTCTACCTAATAATAGCATTTTCTAGTTTTCTTGCTATAACAGTTTTATATAATCTTACAATTATTAATATCAACGAAAGAAAAAGAGAGATAGCAACCCTAAAAGTATTAGGCTTTAGAGATAAAGAAGTATCTAGTTATGTATATAGGGAAACTATTATTCTAACTATAGTAGGTATTATAGT
>CALVUV010000096.1 GCA_944363685.1 uncultured Bacilli bacterium | reverse complement strand
TAAACATCGCTTGAGTTAGGTGGATTCTTCTATTTTAAGGTGCAAATCATAAAGAGCATTAAAATTTCTTGAAGAAACAACATAATTACTAGAGATAGAATTAAAAAATCCTTCTTGTTCATTATAAGCCTCCTTTCTGAGGCTTCACCCAACTATTAAATGTTCCTGTGAATATAGTATCATATTATTTTTTCTAACACAAGAAAAAATGTAACAAATTAATTACGAAATTTCGTGAACACAATATAAACAATAATTTACTATATTTAAAAAAATATAAAGGGCACTTGTCGTAAAAATTTATTTATAGTATCTTTACTTTGATAGTCAAAATAATATAATAGTTGATATATATAGGTTCCCTCATTGAAACTTGAGTTTAAATTAGATGATAGTGATTTCTTTGATGAATTGATTGACACAACTTAATATATATGATACTATGAATATGTAAAAGAAATTTGCATAAAATAAAAAGGAACACTTAATATTACCGTGTTGAGTGTTGCCATATAATGTGCATCACCTAATTCATCGGATGTGAGTTAGGTGACTTTCTTTTATATTAGTACTATAAACAGTAAGAATAGTAAAAGAAGGATAATAAATGCTTGAAATAAGATAAAAAAATCTTTCCAACTCATTTCTTATCGACCTCCTTCCTATAAGAATTTGGCCTCACCCAACTATTAAATGTTCCTGTGAATATAGTATCATATTGTTTTTTCTAGCACAAGAAAAAATGTAACAAATTAATTACGAAATTTCGTAAATACACTATAAACAATAATTTACTATATTTAAAAAAATTATAAAGTGTACTTGTCGTAAAAATTTATTTATAGTATAATTTCTATAGAGTAAAGAGGTGGCTATATGTTAGGTACAATAAAAGAAATAATTGATAATAGCGTTATTATAGATTTAACAATAGATTTAACAAAACAAGCTAATCTGTTGAATTTACATGTTGTATTTATAGATGGTGATATAAAAATAGTTGGAGAAATTGTTAATAGTACCAAAACAACTTTAAAAGTAAATATAGTAGGTGAAATTAAAGACAATATATTCTTACCTGGTATTAGTGTTAAACCATCATTTAGATCAAGTGTTAGAATAGTTAATATGGATGAGTTATCTTTAATATTAGGACCTAATAATCCTAGTAGAAATGAAGTTACTTTTGGATATTCTAATATTTATCAAAATTATAAAATAAATGTAGATATAAATGGTTTCTTTAGTAACCACTTTGCTATACTAGGAAATAGTGGAGCAGGAAAATCTTTTTCAGTTAGTCGTATATTACAAAATGTCTTTGCAGACCCCTCTAAAAGTCCAACTGGCGCTCATGTAATTATGTTTGATGCATATGGTGAATATACAAGAGCCCTAGGAAATATTGATAAAGTAAATCCTAATATGCATTATAAAACATATACAACTAATCCCTCTAATTCTTTTTCTGAAATATTAAATATTCCCTTATGGTTACTTGGAGTAGATGATCTTGCTTTATTACTTGATGTTACTACTCCTAATCAAATACCAATTATAGAAAAAGCTCTAAGCCTAGTTACAATATTAACAGGTGATGATGAAGACGTTATTAAATATAAAAATGACATTATTGCTAGAGCAGTTTTAGATATTCTTTTAAGTGGTCATCAATCTACTAAAATAAGAGATCAAGTAATCGCTGTTCTAACTAAATTTAATACAAAAGACTTAAGTCTAGAAGCTAAAATAGTTCAACCTGGTTATACTAGAACCCTAAAACAGTGTCTATATATAGATAAAACAGGTAAACTAACAGAAATGGAACTTGTTGTTAACTTTGTTAAAACATTTATTATTGATGAGTTAAATCTAGAAGATAGACCTCAAAAATTAATTGCATATACCCTTAAAGATTTAGAAACAGCGATGGACTTTGCCCTAATAAGTGAAGGAATATTAAAAAGTGATAAAGTCTATGATTATGCTAATGTCTTAAGTGTTAGACTACATTCCCTTGCTAATAGTCCTAACCATGTTTTCTTTGATGCAAATGCCTATATATCTAAAGATACTTACTTAGATAGACTATTTACAGATATGAATGGTAATAGATGCCAAATAGTAAATTTCAATATTAGTTATATTGAAGATCGTCTTGCTAAAGTAATAACAAAAATAATATCTAAACTGATATTTGATACAGCAGTTAGTAATGAAGCTAGAGGTAGTGTTCCATACCATATAATCATAGAAGAAGCTCATAGATATGTTCAAAAAGATACAGATACTGAAATACTAGGTTATAATATTTTTGATCGTATTACTAAAGAAGGACGTAAATATGGAGTACTTCTTGGTCTTATTACCCAAAGACCAAGTGAACTATCAGATACTGCAATATCACAATGTTCAAACTTTGTAATTTTAAGGACCCTACACCCTAAAGATTTAAATTATATTAAAGATATGGTACCTAGTATATCTTTAGAAGTTGCAAACCAACTAAAGAACCTAAAACCAGGTAATGCTATCGCTTTTGGTAGTGCCTTTAAAGTTCCAATTAATATGTACTTTAAAAAAGCAGATCCTGAACCATTATCTAATAATGTTGATATTACAAATATTTGGTACAAATAATTAAATAACCCTTTTCGAAATAAAAAAAATATGTTAGTATAATATATAGTTAATAGGAGGATAAGATATGGCTTTAGATAAATTAAAAAAATTAATTGGAAGTGATATACCAGAAGGCGAAGAAGAGTATAAAGAGGAGGAGTATTATAAAGTGAGTAAAGAAGAATATTTTGATGAAAATGGCGTAGCAGGAAGTAAAATGATGCTACTAGAACCTCGTGCTTATTCTGAAAGTCAACAAATAGCAGATTACTTAAAAGAAAGAAATGCAGTTGTTGTTAATTTAAAAAGAGTAACACCTGATCAAGCTAAGAGAATTGTAGATTTCTTAAGCGGAACACTATATGCTATAGGAGGAGACTTACAAAAATTAGGAGGAGGAATATTTTTATGTACTCCGAATAATGTTAATGTAGAAGGAGAAATATCTGATGACGCTCCACCTAAAACACCTAGAAAAGCTAAGAAACAAGAAGACGATGAATTTGATTGGTAAATAACCCGTTATAAGGGATGTGATATTAATGGACAAATTTAACTATGAAGCGAATGGTTATAATAGAAGTGAAGTTAATAAATTTGTAAATGATGTAATAAAAGAAACTGAAGGTATTATTAGAAAGTGTAAAGATCAAAAAAAAGAAATAGAAGATTTAAAAGAGAAATTAAGTCACTATGAAGATTTAGAAAACACTTTAAAACAATCTTTAATAAATGCCGAAAAAACAGCAGATAATGTCAAAAGACTAGCAAGAGAAGAAGCTGATATAATAGTTAGTGATGCTAAACATAATGCTTCTAGAATAGTGGGAGAGTCATTACTAAAAGCAAGAAAAATAGAAAACGAAGCAGATACATTAGAAAAAAACATCAAGATATTTAAACGTAAGTTAAAAATAATAGTAGAACAACAAATGGCTGTAGTAGAAGAAATAGAAACACTAGACTTAGAAGAAATTTGAGTCTAGTTTTCTCTATCTAGAAAGGAGGACTATGGATACTAAAGAATTAGAGGGGTTATTATTAAAATACTCAGCAGCTTTAAAAACTCTTGAAACAGAAATTAGTATATTATTACAAGACTATGAATATAAAAATAATTATAATCCTGTAGAACATATAAAGTCACGTTTAAAAAGTTATGATAGTGCTAGTAAAAAATTACTATCTAAAGGATATGATGTAACTATTAAAAATATAGAAGAACATGTTCATGATATGGTAGGACTAAGAATAGTTTGTTCATTTCTATCAGATGTTAAAGAAATAGTAAAAATAATAGAAAATAGTGATCAAATAACTGTTCATGATAAAGAAGATTATATTAGTAATCCTAAAGAAACAGGATATTCTAGCTATCATTTAAATGTCTATGTACCAGTATATTTAATAGATGGAGTTACAATGGTAGCAGCAGAAATTCAAATTAGAACTGTAGCGATGGATTTTTGGGCAAGTTTAGATCATAAAATTACTTATAAATTTAAAGGAGAAATACCTTTAGAAATACAAGAAGAGATGCAAAATTGTGCTGATGATATTCATAAATTAGATAGGAAGATGTTAAATTTAAATAATCAAATGCAAGAAATTAAGGACGATCAAGAAATTATTTGATATTAATAATAATGTATGGTACAATATAGCTACTTTAGTAAAGGGGAATTATTAATATGAAAAATACTAAAGAAAACAAAGTTACTAATTTAGAAATCTATGAGAAAGATTTGAAGAAAAGTTATGCTGTTAAAGGAGCAGTTGCTGGTGTAGCACTTTCAGCTATTCCTATAGGAATTGCTGTAGCAAGTAATGTGTTTGGTATTAATATAATTGATGATGCTACTTTTGTTGGTGATTTTTTCAATGATGTATATAGTGCTATAGGTACTTTGCCTGGTGCTATTTCTCTAGGTATTACTATTCCTGCAATGGGCACTGCTATAGGAATAGATAAAGCAGAAGAAAAAATAAGAAAAATGAAATAATAATTTTTTAAGAAAAAAAGTATTAAGAAATAACTCTTAGTACTTTTTTTTCTTAAAAAAACTAGAATATTTGTTTAGGTTATGATATTCTATATTTAATAAAGCAAGGAGGGATTAAATAATGAAAGATGAATATAAAGCTATAGACATTGCTAAATATTTTATAAATGAATTACACCCTGAACCTTTAAAATTACAAAAATTATTATATTTTGCTCAAGGTTTTTCTTATGCTTTTTATGATAAAGAACTATTTAATGATGACTTTGAAGCTTGGGTTCATGGACCAGTTATTCCTTCTATATATCACGAATATAAAAGTTATGAGTATAATCCTATTGATTTAAATTATAA
>CALVUV010000095.1 GCA_944363685.1 uncultured Bacilli bacterium | reverse complement strand
ATTAAAAAGTCTACGATACTCTGTATAAAAGAACCATACATAATAGAAGCATCACCTATCTTAATAGATAACCCACTAAAGTCAAGTCCACCTAATATAACACCAAGTAAAGGCATAAATATATCATCTACTAAACTACTAACTATTTTAGAAAAGGCACTACCAATAATAACACCTATAGCCATATCTAAAACAGCACCTCTACTAATAAATTTTCTAAACTCTCCTATTTCTTTTTCCACTGTTTTCTTTGCTTTCACTACAACTACCTCCAACTTTTTCCACAGTTAAAGTGGATAAATACACTTATATAATAAAGAAAAAAGAACTATTTTTCAAGTTCTTTTATAAGTTCTGCTTTATTCATCTTAGAGTATCCTTTAACTCCTTTTTCTTTAGCAAGTTCCTTTAACTTAGTTAAGCTCATTTTCTCATAATTCGTCTCTTCTTCTTCATCTGGCATTTCTCCATGTTCAACTAAGTAATCAATTTGTTCTTTAGTTAAAGTCTCATACTCTAATAATGTATTAGCAAGTAAATCAAGTAAATCTCTATTTTCTTTAATTATTCTAGTAGCTTCATCATAACACTTATCAATAATCTTTCTCATTTCTTGATCAATTTCATGAGCTACTTCATTAGAGAAGTTTCTACTCTTAGCATAATCTCTACCTAAGAAAGCACTACCTTCTCTTTCTTCTAATTGCATAGGTCCTAAATCACTCATACCATATTCAGTAACCATAGCTCTTGCTATCTTAGTAGCTTTCTCAAAGTCATTTTGCGCACCTGTTGTAACTTCTCCAAATACAACTTCTTCACTAACACGTCCTGCAAGTAAACCTGTAATCTCTTCAAGTAAATCAGTCTTAGTCTTGCAAATCTTCTCTTCACTAGGAATCATCATATTATAACCACCAGCAGAACCACGTGGAATAATAGTAACCTTTTGAACATCATTAGCACCTTTTAACTTAATACCAACAACAGCATGTCCAGACTCATGATAAGCAACCAATCTTCTATCATTTTCACTTCTTTTAGAACTAGTCTTAGCAGGACCCATTAATACTCTATCACTAGCTTCATCAATCTCACTCATAGTAATAGCATCTTTATTACGTCTAACTGCAAGTAAAGCTGCTTCATTAAGTAAGTTTTCAAGATCTGCACCAGAATATCCTGGAGTTCTCTTAGCAAGTGCAGAAATATTAACAGAAGGCGCTAACACTTTATTACGCGCATGTACTTTAAGTATTTCTTCACGTCCTTTAACATCTGGTAAATTAACAGTAACTTGTCTATCAAATCTACCCGGACGAAGTAAAGCTGGATCTAATACATCAGGTCTATTAGTTGCAGCGATAATAATGATACCCTCATTTTCACCAAATCCATCCATCTCAGTAAGTAATTGGTTTAATGTTTGTTCTCTCTCATCATGTCCTCCACCAATTCCTGTACCTCTTTGACGTCCTACGGCATCAATTTCATCAATAAAGATAAGACATGGAGCAGTTCTCTTAGCTTGTTGGAACATATCACGAACACGACTTGCACCAACACCTACGAATAACTCTACAAAATCAGAACCACTAATATAATAAAAAGGAACATTCGCTTCTCCAGCAACTGCACGAGCAAGTAATGTTTTACCAGTTCCTGGAGGCCCATATAAAAGTACACCCTTAGGAATTCTAGCACCTAATTTTTGGAACTTCTTAGGATTCTTTAAGAAATCAATTAATTCTTTAACTTCTTCTTTCTCTTCATTAAGTCCTGCAACATCTTTAAAAGTAACTTTATTCTTCTCACTAGATAACTTAGCTTTACTCTTACCAAAGTCTAAAGAATTCTTTCCACCACCCATTTGTTTGTTTAAAAACCAAAATCCAACAACAAGCAGTAAGATAATAGGCAAGAAATTAACAAGTACTAACAAGAAAGTACTAGCTTCAGGATCTCCATTACTAACAAATTCAAAATCATCATCTTCACTAGCTTCTACTAATTTTTTCATAACTTGATCAGAAAGTGGAATTCTTGCAAAGAAAGTTTCATTTTCCTGATAATTATCTAATTTACCAGTAACTTCATAAACCTGTGCTCTTTCTCTTGGAGTTACTTCAATACTTTCAACAGTTTTATCAGAAATCTCCTTCATAAATTCATCATAAGTCAATACATTTACTTTTTGACTAGCAACACTTACAAAGTAAACAACTCCAAGCATTACTAAAAGCAAAAAGACATAAGGAAGTAAACCTTTTTTTACAACTTTTTTATTTACATTCACAAAAATCTCTCCTTTTTCTACTCATATCTCAGTATTATATCATAAAAATCATTATTAGTCTTATCAAATTTAGATTTTTTTAATCCTGGCACAAAAACTATATGTCCTAAACTATCAACAACAATAGGCCACATATCTCTTTCCTTCAAAGGTATCTTAGCATCAATAAAAATATCTTTAACTTTTTTATGACCTCCCCCTTTAATAGCCATAACATCACTTATTTTTCTTGTTCTAACTATCAAAGGTAAAGTTACTTCTTTACTAGAAAGTTTAATAATATTATTACTATTACCTAAAACTTCATTTAATCTCTTTAATTTATGACCATTAGGAAGAAACACTTCATCACTAATCTCTATTTCATAACTACTTATTAAAGAAGGATTACGACTAATAGTAAGTTCATTATAACTTTTAACAACCTCTACATCATTAGGTAAATTAACAATACTATTACTTCTTTTACTATTAATAATCTTCTCTATCAAATCTAAATGTTTATCATTTATTAATATAAGATCATCCTGATAAAAAGAAGAAATAAACCTTTCTAAAACAATTCTTTGTAAAAATTTATTAAGCTCTAAATACCTATCAATAAAAAGTTTATTATCTAAAATAACTCTCTTTATCGCTTTAGAAGCCTCTTCCTCTATAAAATCATCAGCATTATTCAAAAGATTACTAAATTTCAAATATTTTAAATGAATATTTTTATCTTCCTTCTTTAAAAAAGGTAAAACCTCTTTTCTATACCTATTTCTAGTATACACATTACTATTATTACTAGCATCTATTGCATAAGGAATATTATATTTATGACAATAATTAAGAAGCTCATCCTTTGTAACAGAAATAAAAGGTCTATAAATATAATAACCATCCATCTTAACAAGTTTCTTAAACCCAGCATATCCTTTTAGTGTAGAACCTCTAGCAATTCTCATTAAAATAGTTTCCATCAAATCATCACTATGATGAGCAGTTAAAAGATAAGTTGCATTATATTTTTTAACAACATCATTAAAAAACTGATATCTGATATTTCTCGCTTCATTATGAAAATTATCATCACCATATTTCTCTATCTTCATATATTCAAAAACTACATCATGTTTATTGCAAAACTCCTCTAATTCAACTTTTTCCTTTTCACTAGCACTTCTCTTACTATGATTAACATGTGCACAAATTAATCTAATATCATACTTTTCTCTAAGTTCTAATAAAGTTTTAAATAAAGCCATAGAATCAGGTCCATAACTACAACCAAAAACTAAAACATCTCCATCTTTTACTTTAATATCTTTATATAGTTCAACTACATTCATTAAAAAGCCTCCACATCTACTATTCATCTTCCTCAGGTATTTTTAAAATAAGTTCGCCATCTTTAGAATAATAATACTTCTCTCTAGCATATCTAGCCACATAATCAGAATCTTGTAACTTATTAACATCAGATTCTAACTCCTCTTCCTTATCTTTTAAAGAAGCAAGTTCCTTTTTTAATTCCCCTTTTTCTTGATATTTATTATATATCTCAGTCCAATATCTAAAAATCGTAAAAGTTGTGAATGTAATAACAGCAAAAGAAATACCAAGTAAAAGCACTGGACCTAATTTTTTCTTCTTTTTTCTTTTAGCCATTATAACACCCACTTTCCTAACATATATTATAATATTATAAAAAGACTAGTTCAATCTTTTCTAGTCCTATTTTACACTTTTAGGCAAATCTTTATTAAATTTTAAGAATTTCCTTAATTTTTTACTAACATCAAAACAAGATACAAATCCTAAAATAATTAACAAATAGAAATATGGATGAATTATACCTCCATTTATTTTTTTAATTATAAGAAAATATATTAAAACCAAATCTAGTACAAATAATATATTAAAAACAATTTTAAAAACCTTTTCTTTATTAAAAAGTAAATTATAATTAAAATTATAAAGAAAAGATAAAACTACACCATAAATGAAGGAAAAACCTATTGATAAAAACTGTTCACTTAAACTCATTTAAACAAACGATTAAAAACACTAGTATTTTCTTTTATTTTTTTATTATCATCATCCATATAAGAAAATCCTTTAATAAGACCTTTAATAGAAACATTACCTGCAAGAGTATCCAACTTAACAAGTTCCAACTCTTCACCCTTTACTACTAAAAAACCCATAATTGTTTCGAGTAAAAACTCTTCACTATCAAAATTCTCTATTTTCTTAACTCCCGTAATAAGTAAATTTTTCCTTTCAGTAAGTGTAATACTATGATTATAATTATTAATAATTGCTTCCTTGCTTTCCATATCATCACCTACTAAATGATATGCTAAAAAAAGAAGATTATTCCTCTTCTTTTTCTTCTTTTATATTATTATAAGCTTCAATAATCTTATCTTGAAACATCGCTCTAACTTCTGGATTAATAGGATGTGCAATATCTCTATATCCACCAGCTTGTGTTTTTCTACTAGGCATAGCGATAAATAAGCCATTATCTCCTTCAATTATTCTAATGTCGTGAACAGCAAATGAATCATCAATCAAAACAGATGCTATTCCTTTCATACGACTTCCTTCTTTTTCAATTTTACGTACATTTACAGATGTAATCTTCATATGTTTCCTCCTAATAATAAGTCTTCATAATCTAATTCTATAACAGTTAACTAACTTTTGCAAGTTATTTTTAAGAATATTATCAAAATAAATCATTTAATAATTTCTAAACTAGAAGTAATCAGATCATTATAAGAAA
>CALVUV010000094.1 GCA_944363685.1 uncultured Bacilli bacterium | reverse complement strand
ATTAATAAACTACTTGCAATTACAACAAATGCTAAAGCATAATTAGTAGCAAAAGCAGCTATATCATTATCTTTCTTCTTAGGAAGTGGCATTGGAACAATCTTATTATCATCTTCATCCCCATAATGACCAGTACTCTTAACATAACTTCTACCCTTGCTAGATCCACCCTCTTCTTCAAGAGCCTTATTAAGTTTAGTAATTTCCTGTTTGTTTTTAATTTCTAGATAATCACATAAATAAGTATGTCCCTGATTAACCAATATCATCTGATAATAATTAACTAAGTTCTCTGGTATAAATATTTTAAACTGTGAAAAGTTCTGTTTTAAAAAATCAGGTCTTAAATGTTCTAAAGTCTCAGATAAAAGACCAACTTCTAAGAAAGCTAAATTATATATATTATTATTTATTTTATTAGTTATATCATCATCCATTACATCAATACTTTTAAAGTTAACAAAATCTCTATTATCATTAGTGACACCTACTACTATATTTTTAGGATTAAAGTTAATAACATAATAACCTTTACCATGAATATATTTCAACGTAGAGTCCATAACATAGAAAAGTCTTGTATATTCATCATTATCATGATAAGACTTAGTATATTCATCAAGAGTCTCCTCAAAAGGAAATCTAACTATCTCTCCCATAGGCATCACCTATTATAATTTTAAAGCATTTTAGAATTAATTACAAGTCTGTTTATATTCACGTATCTTTTTCTTAGCTCTTGTTGTCTCAACACAATCTAACCACCAATCTTCAGGCAATCCACCTTTAATTAAAGATACTTTATCTTTATTTTTTAATCTATAATCAAGAGGTACAGCAATACCATTAACAACAGAAGACCTTAAACTATTACCAACATCATCACCTAATAAATAAGCTAAATCTATTGGAGTAGACCCTAAAGGAAGTTCATGAAGTCTACCAATCTTATCATATACATAAACTTTATCAGCAAACAACTCCATTTTAACTCTTCTTACATATGACTCATTTCTAGAGGAATATTCACTAAGAAAAGCAAGATCCTTACAAAATTGTAGTTTCTCTTTTATATCATCTTCAATTTCTTTATAAGATTTATTACTACTATAAATATAATAAGGCAATCCATAAGTATCAATCATATCCATCTCTTTAGTTCTAATCTGTGCTTGTACTAAGCAAGTATTAGCAAAGAAAACAGAATGAAATGACTGATATAAATTAGTTTTAGGAACAGCAATATAATCTTTAAGTCTATTATTATCTACTTTACATTCTTTATGTATAAGTCCTAAAGCTTTATAACAATCTAAATAATCATCAACTACAACCTTAACCGCAAACAAATCATGTACTGCTTCAAGAGTTACAATATTTGTATCTTTATTATTAAACTTTCTATGATAATTATTTAATTTTTTATAAGTACTATAAACTTCTTTAACTCTTAAAGTAACTCTACCCTTAATACCATTATCTTTTAAAGAACTATCTATATTATTAATTGTTTCTTCTAATATATCAGCATTAGCATCTTTATATTCTTTAATTTTTTTAAGAACATCATCATATTCTACTGGATTCAACACTTTAAAAGACAATGCTTCTAATCGTTTCTTAATTTCATACATACCAGCACGATATGCCAAAGGAACATAAAGTTCTATAGTTTCAAGAGCATTTTCCCTCTGTTTAAATTCACTCTTAAAACCTATAGTCATCATATTATGAAGTCTATCAGCACACTTAATAAAGATAACTCTAATATCCTGATTAATCGCCTTTAATATCTTAGCAGTATTAGCATCAACTTTTTCACTCTTACTAGAAAAATTCATTCCCTTTAATTTAGTAACACCATCAACAAGTCCTGCTATATCGCTACCAAATTCTCTTTCTATCTCTTCTATAGTAATATCAGTATCTTCTACAGTATCATGTAAAAGTGCAGCACAAATTGTTTCCACATCATTATAAGTACAAGCAAGAATATAAGCAACATATAAAGGATGAGATATATAAGGTTCTCCACTTTGTCTAAACTGTCCTTCATGAAGTCCAAAAGCTAAAAGGTATGCTTTTCTAATAACTTCTTCTCCTCCAATATTATTTTCTTTTACTTTAGCAAGTACATCATCAATAGTTATCATATAACACCTCCAAAATACAAAAAAACAGCTTTTCAATTTTCAACAAAAAAGCCGTCTTAAAATATAACTAAATAACAAATACTACTCATAATACCAACAACCTTACCACATTTATTTCCAAAAATAATATCAGTTAATAAAGTAATTGTCAATAGTATTAATAAATTTTTTCGCTTTCCTAACAACTCTATTAATCCTTGTATTATTAACATCTAATAAATCTACTATTTCCCTATATTTAAAATTATTAAATCTAAGCTCTAAAATAGCACTATCTATAAAATCTAAATTAAGTAAATAATCTTTTAATTCATCATTAAAAACAATATTATCAATATGATTATAAGGATCTACCTGTTTACTATCATTAATTTCAAAATCTAATTCCTGATAATGTAATAAAGGCTTATTCTTAAGAGCAAATAAATTTCTTAACATTAAACCATAACTAGACTTTAAACAAGAGTATAGATATGAAAAAAATAAACACTCTTTATCTTGATTAAAATTTCTAATTGCCTTATCAAAAGCCAAATATCCTTCATTTATAAAATCATTTAAAGTAAGTTCTACATAATAATTATTAATAGCACAGTTATAGTATTTCTTAGCCATTTTACAAATAAGAGGTTTATATTTATCAAGTAAAATATTATAAGAGTCTTCATCATTATCCAAAATTAAATCTAAAAGTTCATAGTCATTATATTGCATATCATCCGCTCTTTCTACTTCGAACCACCTCATATATCATAATAGATGCTGCAACAGAAGCATTTAAACTATCTATTTTAGAACTAATAGGAATAGTAACTAAAAAATCACAAGAATCTTTAACTAATTTACTAATTCCTTTCTCTTCATTTCCAATAACAAGACAAACATTTCCATCATAGTTCACATCTCTATAATCTTCTCCATTCATAACAGTACCATATATCCAAAAACCATTATCTTTAAGTGTTTTAATAGTATTATTAATATTAGTAACTAGTACTATATCAATATCAAAAACAGCACCTACACTAGTTTTAACAACAGTAGAATTAACAAGCACTTGTCTATCATTAGGAATAATAATAGCATTAAATCCTGCCGCTACTGCTGTTCTAATAATAGCACCAAAGTTATGTGGATCAAGAATATGATCTAATATAATTATCTTATTATTCTCTCCCTTAAGTACTTTCTCTAATGAAATATACTGGTAGTCCTCCATGTCAATAATTATACCTTGATGTACTCCTTTTGCCAAATTATCAAGTTCTCGATTTCTTTTAATTTTTATCTTAGATTTTAAATTTTCAGAGAACAAATACCCATTCTTTTTAAAAAATACTTCATCAGTATAAATGAATTTTATTTTTTCAACCAAATTTTCATCTTTTAAAATTCTTTCTGCAATATTTTTACCATATACTAACATAATTCCTCCACAATATATATCATAATTTCATCTATTCTATCAACTCTATTACTAAGTTTTAAATAACCAATTAATGCTTCTAGAGCAGTCGCTTTTTTATATTCAATCACACTACACCCTTTAGGATTAGCATGACTCTTAGCATTTCTAGCACGTTTAATAACACTAATCTCTTCTTCTTCAAAGAAATCACACTCAAGCATTTTATCTAAGAAATAAGCCTGTCTTTTCGCACTAACATAATTAATAGACTCTATCTGCAAATCATTAACTTTATTTATATTTTTCTCAACTAAATACAATCTAATATACTCTTCATAAACCGCATCACCTAAATAAGCTAGCACCAAAGAATTAACACATCTAATATCCATAAACATCTCCTCTAAAGAAAAAAGACTAAAAAGTCTAATCTCTATCATTACTCATAACAACTAAAACTAATCTAAGCAAATCAAGTAATGTTGAAACAAGTGAAGCGACATAAGTCATCGCTGCAGCCATTAACATAGAACTAGCCATAGATCTCTCACTATTATCAACTACATTTAATTTACTAAGAAACATTTTACCTCTTTTAGAAGCATTAAACTCCACAGGTAAAGTAATTAATTGAAATAATAATATTGCTACCAAAAGAAATATACCAATCCAAGCAAGGTTCATCGTTCCAAAGATAAGACCAATTAAAACAGCTAAATAACCAAACTTAGTACTAAAATTAACAATAGGAACTAAGAAAGATCTAAATCTTAAGAAGAAGTATCCCTCTTTATCTTGAACAGCATGACCACATTCATGAGCAGCAACACTAACACTTGCAATAGAATCTCCATTGTATATATCAGTTGAAAGTCTTACTACTTTATTTCTAGGATCATAATGGTCAGTCAAATATCCCCTAGTCTCTACAACATAAATATTATCTAATCCATTACTTTTTAATATTTCTCTAGCAACTTCTGCACCTGTCATACCACTTTTAACTTTAACTTTCTTATATTTACTATATCTTGTTCTTAAGTATATATCTGCAACAAGAGTTATAAGAAGAGCAATTATAACAAGTCCATATCCAAAATACATATAATAAAACATTTAAAACCTCCTATATTTTTTCTATAGTAGTACCATCTCTACTATCTATTAATTTAATACCTTTAGTAAGCAGATAATCTCTTATCTCATCAGCTTTACTATAATCTTTATTCATCTTCGCTTCATTTCTCTTTTCTATTAAATCCATTATCTCATCATCAATATCTATTATATCATCTTTTAACAAATCTAAACTTAAAACTTTATCAAATTCTAAAACTAAATGCTTTTTAGTCTTATCACTAGTATCTAGTTTCAACACTTCATAAAGAACTGTTAACCCCATCGCTGTATTCATATCATCAGATAAAGCTTCTTTAAATTTATCTAAATATGTATTATAAACCTCTTCATCAAACTCTCCCTCATCTTTAAGTAAAGATACCCTATTCTTAAGTTTCTTATAAGCATTCTCTGCTTGTCCTAAAGCTTCATAAGTAAAAAGTAATGGTTTACGATAATG
>CALVUV010000093.1 GCA_944363685.1 uncultured Bacilli bacterium | reverse complement strand
GAAGTAGTAGCTATTAACGATTTAACAGATGCAGAACAACTTGCTTACTTACTTAAATATGATACATCACATAGAAGGTATAAAGAAAATGAAATATCTTTTGAAGGAGATAATATTGTAGTAGGAGATAAGAAAATTAAAGTATATGCTGAAACAGATCCTAATCTATTACCTTGGAAAGATTTAGATATTGATATTGTCTTAGAATGTACTGGTAAATTTACAAGTGATGAGAAAGCTATGGCTCATATCAATGCTGGTGCTAAAAAAGTAATAATATCAGCTCCTGCTAAAGGAGATGTTAAAACTATTGTCTATAATGTTAATCATGATATATTAGATGGAAGCGAAAAGATTATCTCTGCTGCAAGTTGTACTACTAACTGTCTAGCTCCAGTTCTAAAAGTATTAGATGATAACTTTGGTATTAAACAAGGATATATGACTACAGTTCATGCTTACACAAATGACCAAGCTACATTAGACGTTGCTCATAAAAAAGGAATTTATGCTCGTCGTGGTAGAGCAAGTGCTGCCAATATTGTACCAGCATCAACTGGTGCAGCATCAGCTATCGGTAAAGTATTACCTAACCTAGAAGGAAAAATGGAAGGAACAGCCATGAGAGTTCCTGTAACTACAGGTTCTGTTGTTGATTTAGTATTAAAACTTAATAAAAATACTACAGTTGAAGAAATAAATGAAGCCTTAAAAAATAATACAAATGAAACTCTAGGATATACAACAGATCCAATCGTATCAAGTGATACAATAGGAATGCACTATGGTAGTCTAGTTGATAGTCTACTTACATCAATTAGTGAAGTAGATGGAGAACAACTAGTTAAAGTAGTAGCATGGTATGACAATGAAATGAGTTATACTGCACAGTACGTAAGAGTTGCAAAATACGTTGCAAACATATAAGAGCTTATGCTCTTTTTCTTTTTGTTTAAATCATCATAAACTATGCTATAATCTATTTAAAGGAGATGTTATTTATGAGTAATGATACTAGAAATCTAATAGAATCAATGCTAACTAATGATTCCAATACAGTCAACTTACTAATAAAGATATCAGAAAATAATGAAATTACTGATAAAATTCGTAAAGATTTTTTGGCTTTACCTCTAGAAGAACAACAAAAAATTTATAATAGACTAGAATCTATTTTAAAAATGTGTTATTCTGACACCTTTAAAGAAATAGATAGTTTATCTAAAGAAGAATTATTTTCTTTAAAAGAAAGTTTAATTTATTATCTTGGAAGATTTTCTATTCCTAATATAGACTTATTAAAGAAAATATATACTGTCGAAAAAAATAAAAATTTACTTTTCAATATTGTATGTTCTAGTCTAATAACGTTTGATGAAGAAATAGAATTAGACTTTATTTCAAGAATAGAACCAGGTAATGACTATGATTTATTAATTCGTTCTTGGACTCTAGCGTTCTATACTAATATAAAAAATCCATATGAATATATAGATAACGGAACAGATGATTGGTCTAATGCCAAAAATGCTAGATTAAAAAGATTAGCCATTAATGATGAAAATAATCCTAAATTTAACAAAACCAAAGCTTTTCGGTTGATAGATTTAGTAGTCATAAACTTATTTTTAGAAAATAGAGGTTTTAATGCCATAACAAAAGAAGATTATAAAATTATAGATGAAACAAAAATAAATTTTAAAGAATATTCAGAAGATAAAATAAAAAAACTAACTTATTTTAAAGAAAAAATTATAAGTAATAACCCTTATTAAATTTCATTATTACAATACCGTTATAAATATAAGAAACATTGAAAAAATATAAGAAAAAGACTACAATATAATTAGGAGGAAAATAACATATGAAAAAAACTATTAAAGATTTAAATATTAATAATAAAAAAGTAATAATTAGATGTGATTTTAATGTTCCAATTAAAGATGGTAAAATTAAAGATGATACTAGAATAGTAAAAAGTCTACCTACTATTAAATATTGTTTAGAACATAATGCTAAAATAATATTAATGTCTCATTTAGGTAGAGTAAAAAATGAAGAAGATAAAACTAAGAATGACCTTAGTGTTGTTGCTACAAGACTTAGCGAACTACTAGATAAAAATATAACCTTTGTAAATTCTACAAGAGGAGAAGAATTAGAAAATGCTACTTCTAACATGAAAGATGGAGATATTATTCTAATGCAAAATACTCGTTATGAAGACTTAGATGGTAAAAAAGAAAGTGGCTGTGATATGGAACTTGCTAAATATTGGGCAAGTTTAGGAGAAGTATTTGTTAATGATGCCTTTGGTACCCTTCATAGAGCCCATGCTTCTAATGTTGGAATAAGTACATATTTACCTAGTTGTGTTGGATTACTTGTTGAACAAGAACTAAATGCTTTATCTTATCTTTTTAATCCTGATAGACCATTTATAATAATATTAGGAGGTGCTAAAGTAAGTGATAAGATAGGATTAATTGAAAATTTACTTCCTAAATGTGATAAGATTCTAATTGGAGGAGGAATGGCTTTTACTTTCTTAAAAGCAGAAGGTTATAATATAGGTAACTCTCTATTAGATGAAGAAGCTCTTTCTTTCTGTAAAAAAATCCTAAAAGAAAATGAAGATAAGATTATCTTACCAGTAGATGTAGTTTGTAATGATGAATATATTGATACTAAAGGAACTATTAAAGATATAACAGAACTAACTGATAATGATATGGGCTTAGATATTGGTCCTAATACTATTAATATCTTTAAAAATAATTTAGCAAGTGCTAAAACTATTATGTGGAATGGACCACTTGGTGTTTATGAATTTAAAAACTACGTAAAAGGAACAAATGATGTTTTAACTTACTTAACAGAAATTAATGCTAAAACAGTACTTGGAGGAGGAGATATAGTCGCATCAGCATCTTCATGCAACGTTACAGATAAGCTATATCATATCTCAACTGGTGGTGGCGCTACCCTAGAATATTTAGAAGGGAAAGATTTACCAGGCTTAAAAAACATAGAAGAAAAATAAACTATACTAAAGGAGGAAGTATTATGCATGGAATGAATATAGGTTTATTTACAGATGCTTATGTACCTTCTGTTAATGGCGTAGTGACTAGTGTTGAAACACTAAAAAAGGCCCTTGAACAAAAGGGCCATACTGTCTATATAGTAACTGTAGGACAAGATAGTAAAACTTATGACTATGATGAAAAAGAAAGAATACTAAGAATACCAGGCATTCCTTTAGGAATTTACGATTATAGAATGTCTAGTATCTATCCTTTAAAAGTTATTAACAGGATAAAATCATGGAATTTAGAAATAATCCATTCACATACAGAACTTAGTATGGGTATATTTGCAAGACTATTCGCTAAACAATATAATATACCGTTAGTACACACTTATCATACAATGTATAAAGACTATACTTGGTATGTTTCAAGAAATATTAAATTCTTTGATATGGGATGTAAAAAAGCAGTAGAATATTTTAGTAAATTTTATTGTGATAATACAGCAGATGCCTTTATAGTACCTACTGTAAAAACATATCATTTATTTAGAGATGAATATCACTATGATAAGGATATTTATATTGTCCCTACAGGACTAGATGCTAGAAGATTTTATAAAGAAAATAGTGATAAACTAAAAGTAACACGTTTAAAACATTATTTAGGATTTAAGAAAAAAGATTTTGTCTTATTATTTGTAGGAAGATTAGCACAAGAGAAAAACGTTACCTTTCTTTTAGATGTAATAGAAAAATGTAATAATAAAAATATTAAACTTTTAATAGTAGGCTATGGACCTGATGAAGAGAAATATAGAAATGATGTAAAGAAGAGAAATCTTCAAGATAGAATTATCTTTACAGGAAAAATATCTTGGAAAGATATGCCTAGTTATTATCACATTGCTAATGCTTTTATAACTGCCTCAACTACTGAAACACAAGGATTAACAGTTATTGAAGCACTAGCAGCATCACTTCCTGTAATATGTATTGATGATGATGCCTTTAAAAGTGCTGTTATAGATAATTTTAATGGACGTATTTTTAAAGACAAAAAAGAATGTATACAAATAGTAGATGAATTATCTACCAATAAACTAGAACTAGAAAACTTGACAGATAAAGCCCAAGCCTCTATAAAAAAATATTCTTTATCTAGTTTTGCCGATAGCATCTTAGAAGTATATAAAGTTGCAATCAAAAAACATAATAAAAAACAACCTTTATCAACAAGATTTGTGGAAAAACTAAAAAGCAAATGGAAAGAAGGAAAGAAAAATGATAGTAGCATTGAATCACAAGAGTAATTTTACTAAAGATGAAATATTAAAGTATTTAGAAGATTATAAGAGTTTAAATACCTATAATCATGAGATGATTTTAATACCAAGCGCCTGTTACTTGCCATTAATACCTAATAATATAACATATGCTTCAGAAGATGTAAGTAGTAAAGCAATGGGGGCCTATACAGGAGAAGTTACTGCAAAAGCTATTAAATCATTAGGTGCGACATACACTTTAATTAATCACAGTGAAAGAACTACTAAGATGAATGAAAGTCTTGATGTAAGTAAGCAAAAATTAGAACAAGCCTTCTCTAATGACTTAATACCAATTATTTGTATAGGAGATACTCAAGAAGAACATAAAAGTGGAGAATATGTAGATAAAATAAAAAAAGATATGGACTATCTATTAAGTGATATAGATAAATCTAAAGAATTTATCATTGCTTATGAACCAATATTTGCAATAGGTACAGGTATTGTTCCAACAAATGAAGATATTGAAAAAGTAACTACTATGCTAAAAGAAACATATCAAAAGAAAATACTATACGGTGGTAGTGCTAATGAAAAGAATATTGATGAATTAAAACAAGTTAAAAATATAGATGGCTTTCTATTAGGAGGAATATCTTTAAAACTTTCTTCTTTACAAGAGTTTCTTGATAAGTTACAATAGTAAGCTAAGGAAGTGAAAAATATGTCTGATTTAGAAGAATTAATAGAAATGAGAAAAGAAGCGATAGAAAAAGCTATAAAATACTATAATACAATAAAAGAAAAACTAAAAGAAAATGCTTGTTAAAGCTTTTTTAAAATGTTACATAGAGATTTTTTTAAAATGTTACATTTATTATATAATATACCTCTAGAGA
>CALVUV010000092.1 GCA_944363685.1 uncultured Bacilli bacterium | reverse complement strand
GATGAAGTTGAAATCGTTGGTATCCGTGATACTCAAAAGACAGTTGTTACTGGTATCGAAATGTTTAGAAAACAACTTGATTATGCAGAAGCTGGAGATAATGCTGGTGTTTTACTTCGTGGTATCTCTCGTGAACAAGTTGAACGTGGACAAGTTCTTGCTAAACCTGGTAGTGTTAAACCTCATAGTAAATTTAAAGCTGAAGTTTACGTACTAAGTAAAGAAGAAGGTGGACGTCATACACCATTCTTCAGTAACTATCGTCCACAATTCTATTTCAGAACTACTGATGTTACTGGTGTAATTACTTTACCTGAAGGTGTAGAAATGGTTATGCCAGGTGACAATGTTTCAATGGAAGTTGAATTAATTCACCCAATTGCTATTGAAAAAGGTACTAAGTTCTCTATCCGTGAGGGTGGACGTACTGTTGGTGCTGGTGTTGTTTCTGAAATCGAAGGATAAAGTGAAACTTAAAAGAAGTCTTAGGACTTCTTTTTTTGTTTGATATATGTTATACTTTTTATGGTGTTTAATATGAAAAGAAAAGAGATTATTTTAGGGGTTTTAGGTATTGTTGTAATAGTAGTAATTGCTTTCTTTGTGGCTAATTTTATTCATAATAATAATCAAAGTAAGCTTGATGATAATAATAGTGATAATGTTAGTGAAAAAGAGAAAGATGAAAAAATTGAAGTTGATGGAGTTACAATAAACTTTAAGTCATATAGAGTTGATCAAAGTTTCTTTTTGAATGTTCCTGATACTTTTATTATGCTTGATGAAGAGACATTAAAATCTAAGTATAATTATAATACACGTCCTGAACTTGTATTTATGAGTGAAGATGATAAGGAACATATTTATATTAGTACTACTAATGAAGATATGACTGATGAAGGGCTTGAAGCTTATCTTAATAGTCGTGTTGCTAGTCTTAGTAATATGACAGTAATGGATAATGGTATATATAATTCTTATGATAAAACATTTGCTAGATTAGTTGCTAATGATGGTACAACTTATTATAATATTAGATACTTTACTCTTGAAAATAAACTTGTATCAGTAGAGTTTAATACGCCAGTCACAGAGTATGAAAAATGGGAAGATGTTGTAAATGAAGTGATGGATAGTATATGTTTTAGTGAAGATGATATAAAAAAATATTCTAGTGATTAGAATATTTTTATTTTTTCTTTTCTTTATTTAAATTCTTATATAAATTGTATGGTAGATTACTTATAACTAATTCAAATTCTCCTATATATTCAGTTATTAAAGAATTAAATCCTAATTTCATTTCATTAAGACCACTATATTTTGTTATTTTGTTAAATTCTCCACTTATAGCATTTAAATTTATATATTTAAAGTTTCTATTTTTGTAGTCATTTATCATTTTCCATTTGATAAGATAGTTTGGATTTATAGTTTTGAAGTTTTGGTTAAATCCTTCTATTATTAAATAACAAACATTATCATAACAAAGATTTAAAGCTGTACCTATAATTAATCCTTCAGGATTTTCTTTTAATAAATTGGTAGCCCAAACTAAGTTCTTTTTATAGGTATTTACTAGTTTATCAGATTCTATTTTTTCATTAATTAATTTTCTTTTAGTGCTTTGATTAGTGGTAGCTTGTATTTTATTAGCTAGTTCATTGTTTGTTTCTATTTCTTTTTCATATTGCAATCTACTAGTAATTACAAAAGTTTCTGTGTTAAGCTTAGCAAAGTAAAGGTCAATATCTTGTTCAAAATTATTATAAAAGTCTACATAATAATTTAATGGTTTATTATATTTCTTTTTTATTAGTTCATAGAATATTTCTAAATCATCTTTATCTCCTTTGTATATTTCAACACCACTTCTAATTGCTTTCTTAATTTTATGTTTTACTCTTTTTTCAAATTCTTGATAAATCTCTTTTATATCTTTATTTAGCATTACAATTGCTTCAAATCTTGGCTTTTCATTTTCAAAGAAAAGAGTTGGACCCTGATAAGTATATCCTGTACTTTTTAAATTTTCTAAAACAATATTAGCTTCATTATTAATATTCATAATATTACCATTATTGTCTCTAACATTTACAGGAATTAGGGGATCAATTTTTACAAGCATAAATCCTTGTTTTCCTAAAAGTTTTTTTAATCTTGTAGTAAATTCTGTTAAATTAGTTATATTTAAATAATCAAAAAGAAAGCCTCTTGGAGCATAAGCGATTTTATAATTCATAAATACTTCTTTATATAGTAGTAGAGAAGCCCCTAAAAGATTGTTATAATCATCAATAATACCAATATAATGAATGTCGTAACCATTTTTTGATATAGTTCTACCATATGCTGATGTTTGATAATAATTACGATATTTATGATTGTTTGCAAATTTATCAAATTCAGTTTCTGTTAAGGTGATTATTTTCATATTTTATGCTCCTTTTTTATCTCTTCTTAAATTATATCATATATTCTTTAGTTTTCAATATATTGCCTTTGATAAATATTGATGATAAAATTAATATATTCTTAATATGAGGTGGTTTTGTGGTTGATTTTAATTATGATGATATAGATTTATATTATTATCATGCTATTGATTTTGATTTTTCTAGATTATATTCTATTTTAAATAATGGGATATTTTCAAATAAAAGAGCGATTGAAGAAAAATTGGAATATTACTATCGTAATTATACACATTCTAGTTCTAAAAATGATTATATTAGTATTTCTCATTATGCTAGAACAACTTTACTTTATGGTAAAATTGAGAACGAATTATATGATTATAATATAAATAAAATTATTTTTGTTGTTGATGGTGATATAGATGCTTTAGAAAAACAACATTATAAAAAAAGATATTTATATACAAAAGAAAGACATGTTTTAGATAAGATCGATCTTAAAGATATTAAAGGGATTTTGTTAAGAGAAATAGATGCATTAAAGAAAATTAAAGATGTAGGATTTAATATTAAATTTAGTGATGAGAGTTTTTTAGAACAGAAGATTTTTACAATTTTAAATTTTCTTACTAAAGAGTATGGCTATAATTATAATAAAGAAAAAATTTATTATTTAATAGGTAAATATGAGGAAATTAAAGCTTTAAATTTAGATAAAAAAGAATTTATTAAAATTATTAATAATTTTATGAATGATTGTATTAATAATATATTTTCTAGTCTTTTAAATTGTTCTAATCCAACAGTTTTAGATGTTGTTAAGTATATTAATAATGATAAATTTCCTATATTTATTATGAATAGATTTGATGTTAAAAAGTTAGGAGAAACTTTAAATAGTACTGATGAGAGACTTGAAAGAATACCATTAGATGTTAGAGAGCAGATGCATGAAAATGGAAAAAAATATAAGAAAGAACAGATGCTTATAAAAAATATGTCAGATTATGGTATTAATATATATTATGAGTATAATGAAGGTCCTTTTACTAAAGAGGATAGTGATATAGTAAAAAAATTAGTTAAAATAAAAGAAAGCTAACAATTTTAATTTGGTTGTAATATAATGGTATTGGAGGAATTCTTATGTTTGAAAATAAAAAAATATTAATACTTGGTATGGCTCGTAGTGGATATGAGGCTGCTAAATATTTGAGTAAATATAATAATACAATTATTTTAAATGATGGAGGAAGTCGTGATAAACAAGATCAGGATAAACTTAAAGAGTTAGAGAGTCTTGGAGTTACTTTGATATTTGATAGTCATCCTGATGATTTACTTGATGATAGTTTTGATTATATTATTAAAAATCCTGGTATTAGGAATGATCATAAATATGTAGTTAGGGCGAAAGAGTTATATATTGAAGTTATTAATGAAGTAGAGATGGCTTATAGATTATTACCAGATGATGTTACTTTAATTGGTATTACTGGTACTAATGGTAAGACTACTACTACAACTCTTACTTATGAGATAATTAAAAAATCAGGTAAAAGAGTTCATTTAGCTGGTAATATTGGTTATCCTTTATGTAGTTTTTTAGATAAATTAGAGAGTGGAGATATTATTGTAATGGAAGTATCTTGTCAACAGTTAGCGAATGTTAAAGAGTTTAAACCACATATTGCTCTTATGACTAATTTGTCAGAAGCACATATAGATTTTTTTGGTAGTTATGAGGCTTATAAAGAAGATAAACTTAAGATATTTAATAATCAAACAGATTTAGACATTGCTATTGTTAATATAGAAAATGATGATGTTATGAATGGTATTTCTGATATAAATAGTAATGTTAAGTATTTTTCTTCTAAAAGAGAAATAAATGGGGCATATTTTAAAGATGATAAACTTTATTACTATGATGAATTTATAATTTCTAGAGATGAGTTTTTGCTTAAGGGTAATCATAATGTTGAAAATGCTCTTGCGGCGATTATGATTGCTAAAGAAGTTGGTGTTGATAATGAATCAATAATTTCTGTTTTAAAGACATTTACAGGTGTTAGACATAGATTAGAGTTTATAGATAAAGTTAAGGGAGTATCTTATTATAATGATACAGAGGCTACTAATACTAAATGTACTACTATTGCTTTATCATCATTTGATAAAAATGTTATTTTAATTCTTGGAGGACTTGAAAGAGGTCAAGATTTTCACGATTTAGATAATTTTATTGGTCCTGTTAAAGAAATTGTTGGTATTGGAGAGTGTCGTGACAGAGTTAAAGAATATGGTGATAGTATTGGTATTAAGACTAATACTTTCGAAAAGTTAAGTGAAGCGATGGATTATATTAATAGTGTTGTTGTGGATGGTGATATAGTGTTACTTAGTCCTGCATCAGCTTCTTGGGATCAATATAAACAATGTGAGGATAGAGGGGATGAATTTAGAGATATAGTTAGGAGGTTTAAAAATGTTAATTGATTTTGAAGATAAAGATTATAATACTTTAATACTTACTTTTGATAAGAATAGTGATATAGATACTTTTGAAAGTAATATAAAAGAAGCGGAGGAGTTAGGGTTTAAATATTTGTTTAGAATATTTGTTACTTATGGAAATGATAGGCCTATTGATTATGAATCTAAATTGAGTGATTTAATTTTAGGTGTTGATAAGCTTATAGACGAAAGTTCTCTTATGGATCTTCCTTATTATGCAAGTGGATCGGATGAATTTTATCCAGAAGCTTATGTTGCTGTTGCAGAAGAAATAGAGGGTTGCACTATTGCTCCTGTACGAATGGCTTCTGCTATACCAATGAGAGAATTTAAGAATAAGAAAAATGTGAAACAAAATGT
>CALVUV010000091.1 GCA_944363685.1 uncultured Bacilli bacterium | reverse complement strand
AATAAACCACAAGGCCCAAGACCCCCAACTTTTTTAGCTCTATCTCTAACACCTATCTGTCTAAGTTCAATTCTTGTTTTATAACGTTGTGCTAACACTTTAGCAAGTTCCCTAAAATCAACTCTTGCATCCGCTACATAACAAAGAAATAATTGCTTTCTATCAAAAGTATAGAAAGAAGAAATAAAATGCATATCTAAATCAAGCTCTATAGCTTTCTCTTCAGCATAAGTTAAAGCTTCACTGCTATCAGAAACATTTTTCCTGTTCTGAGCAAAATCCCTTTTAGTTGCTAATCTAACAAATTTTGTATTATATTCTATATTATCATTTGAATTAACAACCTCTAAAACCCTTGCTATATGTAACAAAGAGTTATTAGAAACAATCACAGTATTACCAACCTTTAAATTTAACTTAGAAGGGATTACTACATAATCATAATCAACAAACATTTCATTTATATAATTAATCTTTGCAACAGTCATCTCTACACCTCCATAATTGAAAGTAATAAATTATCAAGCCATAACTTAATATTAACATTATATTTTAGCTTCTTCAACTCTTCTTCTAAAATTGAAACAATCATCATTGTCTCTTTTAAATCTTCCAAATCACCATCAATATTTTTGTTTAACATTTCTTTATAATAACTTAAAGTATCCGTCATAGTTGAAACAGCCATATTCTTATCTTTAAATAAATTATTATTATATGAATTAAATTTTAATAATAAATTATTATTTTTTCTTAATTTAATATCTTCAAAAAAATTAATTAAATCTTCACTATACTGATGAGGAACATCTTCATATTGTAATGATATAATTTGACATCTAGATCTTATTGTATCTAAAACATTATACTGATTATTAGTAACAAATATTGCTATCACATCATCATTAGGTTCCTCTAAAAACTTTAATATAGTATTAGAAGAATTAACATTCATTTTATCAGCATTATAAACAGTATATATTTTTTTTGTATTATACAAAGATTTATTAGAAAAATCATCCCTAACTCTTAATAATTGCTCTTTTTTTATAACATTATTAACAGGTCTTATCTCTATATAATCAGGAAATTCCAAATTATCAACTAAATGGAATATCTTCTCTTTAGAAATAGAAATATTATCATCATAATAATTATCATATATAGTTTTAACAAAAAAACGAATATATTTATTTACTTGCTCATCTCTTAAATTAACAGATTCAATTAAATAAGAATGCGACAAAAAGCCCTTATTAAGAGCTTCTTTTATTTGTTTATAAAATTTAGGTTGTTTTTCTATAACATCTAATTCCATACAAACCCTCTCTAAAACATCAAAACTTTTAGTAACACCAGTACAAAAAGCATTGGAAAACCTAATAAACTAATCGATCCTACTGTAAAAATATTAATAGGTATTACTAGATTAAATCTTGTTGCAATTAAATTATAACCATATAGTATAAATACACTAATAATTATTTTTTTAAGACACTGCCATATTTTTTTCATCATATCAAACACCTAATAAAGTGTATGCATAATGACTAATATTTATGATATTTCTTTTCTATCTTCCAAAGCTCTCTCAAGTGTTAAAGCATCAATATATTCCATATCAGCGCCTATTGGTACTCCACTAGCAAGCCTTGTAACCAAAATATTCATTCCATCTAATATTTTCTTAATATATAAAGCTGTTATTTCACCTTCAACACTAGGTTTAAAAGCCAAAATAACTTCTTTTATTTCATCTTCTTTAATCCTATTAAGAAGCCTATCAAGACCTATATCTTCAGGATTAATATCATCAAGAGGAGATATCAATCCATTAATTACATGATAAAGTCCATTATAAGTACCTAACTTCTCAAATAAGAAAACAATCTTAGAATCTTCCACAACACATATAGTATTTTTATCTCTTATTGAAGACTCACAAATCTCACATAATTCCTTATCAGTAAGAGAATTACATCTTTTACAAGGATGAATCTCATCTTTAACTAACTTCAAATTTTCTTGTAACAATGAAAACTTTTCATCATCAAAGTTCAAAATAGAAAAAGCCATTCGTTCTGCTGTTTTTTCTCCAATACCAGGAAAATTTTGAAAACTATCAATTAAATTTTTTAAACTATCTGGCATTAGAATAAACCTGGCATAGAACTAAAACGTCCCATTTTATCTTCAGTTACTTTATCAACTTGCTCCATTGCCTCATTAGTAGCAATTCTAATCATATCCTGAAGCATTTCTAAATCATCTAAAGAAAAATCAGCATCTTTCTCTATTACAACATCAATTACCTCTTTCTTACCATTTATCTTAACAGTAACAAGACCATTTGTACTAGAAAACTCCATCTTATCTATTTCTTCTTTTGCTTTCATCATATCATTTTGTAATTTTTGAGCTTGCTTCATCATAGCTTGTATATTCATATTTAATCCTCCTTAATTTCTACAATATCGCCAAACAAATCTTTAGCTTCTTTTATAATATCATTATTGTCCTCATCAGTTATTTTATCATTATTATTATTAATATTCAAGACAGGTTCTTCTTGATAAGAAAATTGTCTTCCCTCTTTTCTAAGTACCATATATTCATTTTTCAAATTATTCCACTCTTCATTAGTAATAAGTGCGATTATTTTATTATTATTAGAAATTTTATTATAAAACTCTATTAATTTATCTATATGATTATACATTTTCTCTATCATTGACTCATAATCATAACTTAAAATTATAGAACTATTACTAGCAGCTCTAACAGTACCATCCAAAAGTTCACAAGCTAAATAGCCATTATTTTGATCAAAAGTATAATCATTAAAAACATTTAAATTATTTTGTTCTTTTGTAAGTTCTGTTTTTAAAGCTTCTATCATAGTATTTCTAGCTCTAATTAACATTAATTCTTTAACTTTAGAAAAATCCACTTTTTCATGAGAAAAAACATTTTTTTCTTCTATAGTAGGATTAGAAACAACAGATACCTCTTCTTTTTGCACTTTAACTATTGTTTTATTATCCAAAGGTTTATTAATAGTCTCTGAAATTTTACCATTAGATTTTTTAATATTAGCATCTATATAATGCAATAACGTTATTTGAACAGACAACTTAACATCATCAGCTTTTTTTATATTAACTATTTCATTATTCAACAAATTAAGAAAATCAACCATTACATCTTCATCTGCAATTAAAGATTTATCATTAACATAATAATCAAAAAGCTCATCTTTAATAAGTAACATCAACTGCTTTAAAACTTGTACTAAATTTTTTCCATCTTGATAATATTTCTCTACTTTAAAAAGAACCTCTTTAACATTATTAGAAAATATCATTTTTTGCAATTCATCTAATTCTATATCATTAACTTGTCCATTAATCTCATAAAAATCATCAAGAGAAATAGCACCAGTGGAATATGCTCTAAGTTTATCTAAAAGTCCTATTGCATCACGCAATCCACCATCAGAAGCTTCCGCAATCTTTTCTAAAACCGTATTATCAACAGTAATTTCTTCATTATCAACAATTTGTCTAAGTCTTTTAACAATATCATTATTACTTATTTTTTTAAAAGTATACCATTGACATCTAGATATAATCGTAGCAGGTATTTTTTGGGGGTCAGTAGTTGCCAACACAAAAATAACATGGCTTGGAGGTTCTTCAATAGTTTTCAACAACGCATTAAAAGCACCAATAGACAGCATATGAACTTCATCTATAATATAAACTTTATACTTTAATTCACTAGGTAAAATATTAACATTATTTCTTAATTCCCTTATTTCATCAACACCATTATTAGAAGCAGCATCAATTTCAATTATATCCATACATTCTTTTGAAAAAGAATATTGACAATTTTTGCATTTTCCACAGGCCAATCCGTCCTTAGAATCTAAGCAGTTAACAGCTCTAGCAAATATCTTTGCAATCGTTGTTTTTCCAGTACCTCTTGGTCCAGAAAATAAATAAGCATGGCTTATATGATTATAAACAACAGCATTCTTAAGTGTATTTACAATAACATTCTGCCCAACTACATCTTCAAATTCCAACGGACGATACTTTCTATAAAGAGCTTGATACACAAACCTCACCTCACTAAACACAATTAGTATAACAAACAAAAGAAAAAAATAATATATAAAACATTTGTTTGTTATCTTTTTTCTTTAAAAAAACTACTAAGCATACTAATATCATCTTCACTAAATTTTGAAATATCCAATTTGTTTTTTTCCACAGGTTTATTTGCGTCTTCTAAAGTTAAAATATCATTAACTATATTCTGAATATTATAATTATTATTATCTAACAAATAAATCACTCTTTCAATTCTACTTTGTTTAATAGCGCTAGCACACATTGGACATGGTTCCAACGTTACATATAAAGTAGAATCCATTAACCTCCAGTTATGACATTTTCCACAAGCCTTTTTTATTACAATAAGTTCAGCATGTTCCAATGAACATTTCTTTTTTTCTTTATTATTATGAGCTTTAGCTAATATTTTATTATTTTGAACAAGTACAGCACCTACTGGAACTTCATTATTTCTATAAGCCTTTCTTGCTTCCATTAAAGCTATTTTCATATAATCATAATCATCCATAATAAAAACTCCTTTTTTGTGTATAAAAAAAGTGCACATAAATTAAATTTGTTAAGGCTGCTATGTTTCCATCCTGACCTGATTCCAAATTAATTTATTGCACGCTTAAAGTATACATAATTTAATTTAAAATATCAAGATTATTTAAATTAAACTAAGTTTTTTTATAAACTAATTATTAGATCAAATACAAATTATTTCCCGGGAAATAATTTCAGTACTTCTCTATTAATAATGCACAATTTTCTTTATATGTTCCACGTGAAACATTAAAACATAGACTCTTTATATAAATTAAAAATACTTTCTACTTCAATACAAATTATTTCCCGGGAAATAATTTTAATACTTCTCTATTAATAACGCGCAAATTTCTTTATATGTTCCACGTGAAACATTAAAACATAGACTCTTTATATAAATTTAAGCACTTTTAATTCTATACAAATTATTTCCCGGGAAATAATTTTAATACTTCTCTATTAATAACGCACAGTTTTCTTTATATTTTTCACATAAAACATTAAATATAGACTTTCTATATAAATTTCAAAAACAATTTACTTCTACACAAATTATTTCCCGGGAAATAATTTCAGTACTTCTCTATTAATAATGCACAATTTTCTTTATATGTTCCACGTGAA
>CALVUV010000090.1 GCA_944363685.1 uncultured Bacilli bacterium | reverse complement strand
TAATTTTAGAAAACCAAAAAAACTAGATTTCATTTTAAGAATTTTTATACTTAAAATTATCTAGTTTTTTCTATTTCTTTTAATTACAGTAATTTTTCACTGAAATTTAGTTTTGAAATCAACTCTTTATCTACTTCTTCCTTTACCATTTTCTTTTTCATCACTATTATTAGTATAACTAAAAATTATTTTTTGAACTAGATTGTCTTCTTTGCCTAATGACTTTAAAGGAGATATATAGGTTGGTTTGATTTTAAATATATCATTGATTTTTGGATCGCATAAACTTCTTTTTATTTGTTCTATTTCTTCAATTGAAAATTTTCCTAAATAAGACATATTTCTCTCCTCCAATTGCTATTTTAACATAGATTATAAAATCTTTCTTTATTTATAAAATGTTTTTCCACTGTTTCCACACTATGTGGAAAATAAATATTAACTTGTGAATTTAAAAATTGTGGAAAATGTGGAAAACTCTATTTTTTGGTGATATTTAAGAGTTTTAATTGTGGAGAAATTTGTCGAAAAATTGTGGAAAATTAAAAATTGCAATTTTACTATTCCTTTTTCCACAAATTTAGAGTATTATAATTGTAAATTTAGTAATTCAGGTGGGAGGTGATAGGGTGAATGTCGAAATTATATGGCAAAATGTTTTGAAAGAGATTAAAGACGAACTATCATCTTTAGCTTACGATACTTGGTTTAGTGATGTTAGTTTAAATAAATTAGATGATGGGGTAGCGATTATAGTTGTTCCTATGTCTATTCATAAAAAGCATTTGTCAGATAATTACTTTGATTTAATTAAAAGCGCTTTAAATAAAGTTACTGGTACTAACTTTGATTTGGAATTTCTTCTTAAAGACGAAGTAACTGAACTACAAGAAAAAGAAGAAATTAAAGTAGATGTAGTTGAAGAGGGGGTACCTAAGGCTTTTAAGAATAAATCTAATTTAAATCCTAAATATAATTTTGAAAATTTTATTGTTGGTAATAGTAATAAGTTTGCACAGGCTGCAGCTTTATCTGTTGCGGAAAATCCTGGTAAAATGTATAATCCACTTTTTATATATGGAAATAGTGGGTTAGGGAAGACTCATTTAATGCATGCGATAGGGAACTATATTGTGGAAAACTCAAATAGAAGAGTTCTTTATGTTACTAGTGATCAATTTAGAGATGATTTTGTTGGTATTAATAAAAAAGATGATAGTGGTACTAACTTCAGTTATATTGATTTCTTTAAAAATAAATATAGAAATATAGATGTCTTGATCATTGATGATATTCAGTTTTTAGGAGGAGCGACACAGACTCAACAAGAGTTTTTCCACACATTCACTAATCTTTATAATGATTCTAAACAAATTATTATTTCATCTGATAGATCTCCTAATGATTTAAAACTTTTAGAGGAGAGACTTAGAACTAGATTTTGTTGGGGACTTACTGTTAACATTTATCCACCTGATTTTGAACTTAGGAAAGAGATTCTTCGTAAAAAGATAATTGCAGGTAATTTTGAAACAGAGATTCCTCTTGATGTCATTGAATATATTGCTTCTAATATGGGTAGTGACGTAAGACAGCTTGAAGGTTCTATCACGAGACTTGTGGCATACTCAACTATAATGGGTGGTGCTAAAATAGATATAAATCTTGCGATTGAAGCTTTAAAAGACTTTATTAGTAAAGGTCTTAGTGAGAAAAATGATATTACTAGAATACAGAAGATAGTCGCTGAATACTTTCAAATATCAGTTGAAGATATTAGAAGTAAGAAGAGAAGTAGCAATATATCTTTTCCTAGACAAATTGCTATGTATTTATGTAGAAAACTAACGAATGAATCATTTCCTAAGATAGGAACAGAATTTGGAGGAAAGGATCATTCAACAGTTATGCATTCAGTTGAAAAAATAGAGCAGGAAATTAAAAATAATAGTGATCTTGCTAGTATTATTAAAAAGCTAGAGAATGACTTAAAACCATAGGTTGGGGATAAAATAAAGTTATAAACTTTTTTTCCACAAGTTAAATTTTAAATTTTTATGGTATAATATAAAGGAATTCTTAGTTTTCCACAATTTCCACTCTATAATTATAAATATATATTAGAAAGAAGGAATAAATATATGAAATTTACAATAAAAAAAGAAGTATTAATGGAAGCTTTAAATAAGGTAAGTAAAGCTATATCAAGTAGAAATGTTATCCCAGTACTTGCTGGTATTAAATTTGATTTAACTAATAAAAGATTAGTTTTAACAGCTAGTGATAATGATATTACTATTCAAACATTTATAAATTGTGATGATGAAGAGATTATTAAAGTAAAAGAAGAGGGAAGTATTATTATTCAGGGTAAATATATTTTAGATATTGTTAAAAAATTACCTGATAAATATATTAATATTGAAGTTGTGGATGAATTAAAAATATTAATATATACTGCTAATAGTGAATTTAATTTAAATGGTATTAGTGAAAGTGAATATCCTAATATAGATTTAGGGGAGAGTAAGAATCATATAGAGTTAAATGCTGATATTTTAAAAGAGATTGTTAATCAAACATCATTTGCAACTTCTATTGATGAGAATAAGGCTATATTAAATGGTATTAACTTTAATATTAATGCAGATATATTAGAATGTAATGCTACTGATTCATATAGATTAGCTAGAAAGGTTATAAAATTAGAAAAACCTAGTAAAGAAAATCAAAATATTGTTATACCTAGTCGTAATTTAGTTGAATTTACAAGAATTATAGAAGATAATAAAGATATTGTAGAAGTTCATATCTTTAATAATAAAATTTTATTTAAATATCAAAATCTTTTATTTCAATCTAGATTAATAAATGGTACTTATCCTAATACATCTAATCTTTTACCTAAAGAACATTTAGTTAAATTACATTTTAATATTAATGATTTTTATGATGTTGTTGATAGAGTTAGTATATTAACTAGTGATAAAGATAAAAATGTTGTTACATTAGAAACAGAGGGTAATGATTTAATTATGAAATCATCTTCTGCAGAAATTGGTAGAGTAGAAGAGAAGATGGTTATTAGTAAAGATCAAGATATTGATGTTAAAGTTTCATTTAGCTCTAAATATATGATGGATGCTTTGAAATCTTTTACTACTGATACTGTAGAACTTTATTTTGTTGGAGAAATTAAACCTATCTTATTAAAAAGTGATGAAGATGAGAGTTTAACACAGTTAGTTTTACCTATTAGAACTTATTAAATTTAATAAATTTTGGGGAAAAAGTGAAAAAAAATTACTTTTTTTTCTTTTTTTTGACAAAAAAATACTTTTTTCGACAATATAATATAGTAAACTGATAGCAAAGCAAAAATTGCTTTTGAAGGGGGAAAATTATGAAAGATTATGAAATTAATGATGAAACTCTTGCAATTATACCTGATGATATATGGAATTCTATAGTAGTAGAGGATAACTGTGATTATGAGGTTTCACGTAAACCAATAGATATTGTTGATTATAGTTGTAAATATTTTGGCAGTTCTTATGATGGAAGGAAAGTAGGTTCTAAAGATGTTTTAAATAGTAGTTATAAGTTGCCTATTGTAGTAGAAGATACTAGGAATTTAGTGTTTTTTCCTACTACCAGTCCTTTAGATGAGGATTGTAGTTGGATATCTTTAAAGAATATTAAAGAATATCGTAGAATTGATGATTTAAATACTGAAGTAGAATTTAAAAATGGTAAAATAATTACTGTAGGAATTTCTTATAATTCATTTAATAATCAGGTTTTAAGAGCGAGTAGGTTAGAATCAATTTTAAGAAATCGAAGAGAAAAAGCAGAAAAAACAAATTAACTGCTTTTTTTCTATCTATTTAGGGCTAAATATGGTATAATATTCTTGCGTGTATAGGAGTACTAAAATAGGGTGTAGGTGATTATATGGTCGTTTTTTTGATTAATTATGATAATTAGGTCATTAAAAGTTACGAATTTTCGTAATTATGATAAATTTAATATTACTTTAGGTAGTAAAATGAATATTTTTATTGGAAATAATGCTAGTGGTAAGACTAATATTTTAGAAGCTATCGCTATATTAGGATTAACAAAATCCTTTAGAAATGGACTTGATAGTGATGTTATTAAGTTTAATAAAAAGAAAGCTTTAATAGAAGGTAGAGTCTTAAATAATAAACAGATTAAAGACTTAAAGATTGAATTTTTTGAGAAAGAAAAAAGTATATATGTTAATTCTAAAAAAGTTAAAAAATATGCTGATTACCTTTCTAATTTAAATATTATTGTTTTTACACCTAATGATTTAGATATTATAAAGGGATCACCTAGTATTAGAAGAAATTTGCTTAATATGACTTTGTCACAAATTTCTTATTCTTATTTAGTTACTTATAATGAATATAATAAAATCTTAAAGACACGTAATGAATATCTTAAAATTTTATTTACTAATGGGATAGCTGATAAGACTTATTTAGATGTTTTAACAGATCAGTTAGTAGAGAAAGCTGTTTTAATTTATCAAGAGAGATATAAGTATCTATCTTTAGTTAATAGTTATATTAGTGATATTTATAATAGTATTACAGAAGATAATAGAGTTATAAAGATTGAATATAAACCTAATATAGTTATTAACAATTATGAGATAGAAGATATAAGAAAATCTTTAACTGATACTTATAGAAAAAACTATAGAAGAGAATTAAGTGCTGGTATGACGTTATTTGGGCCTCATAGAGATGATTTTTGCTTTATTATGGATAATAATACTGATATGAAGATTTATGCGTCAGAGGGGCAGCAGAAATGTGCTGTATTAGCTTATAAACTTTCTTCTATTCCAATATTTAAAGAAAATAATGGTAGTAATCCAGTACTTCTTTTAGATGATATTTTTAGTGAACTTGATTTAAATAAAAGAAATAAGCTTTTAAAATATGTTAGTAAAGATATTCAGAGTATTATAACAACTACTGATTTAAAAAATATTTCTAAGAAAACTTTAAATGATGCAATTATTTTTAGAGTTAATGATGGTAAAGTAGAGAGGAGTTAAGTATGGAAGAAAAAGTAGAGAATAATTATGATTCATCAGCAATACAGGTACTTGAAGGATTAGAAGCTGTTAGAAAAAGACCTGGTATGTATATTGGTTCTACTAGTTCTAGAGGACTTCATCATTTAGTATGGGAGATTGTTGATAATGCTATAGATGAAGCTTTAGCAGGATATTGTACACATATTGAAGTTACTATTAATAAAGATAATAGTATTACAGT
>CALVUV010000089.1 GCA_944363685.1 uncultured Bacilli bacterium | reverse complement strand
CCACTTTTTTAATTCCCTACTTTGGCAAGGGTTCTCCCACTTTTTTAATTCCCTACTTTGGCAAGGGTTCTCCCACTTTTTGATACAATGATATGATAACAAAAAAATTGTACTTTGTAAAGCTTTTTTGATATAATTTAAAGAGAGGATGTGATATGTGTGGCTTATAAATATGATATAGTTGGTTCTTATTATGATAGATATGCTAAAGGTAATAAATATAGAGAAGAAGAAGTTATTAAAATTCCTGGAGTTACTTTTAACTCTCTTAAAGATATAGATAAATTTACTGCTAGTACTACTAAAAGTGATTTTGAAATCATGATAAAAGATAATTATAAATATAAAAATCATTTTTCTATTAGAGTTACTAATAATGATGGGAGAAGTTTTTATAGAACTATTATTTTTAATAATAAAGAGTTAGTTGATTTAATTAATTCTATAAGAAAGAAAACAATAAAATCTCCTAATGGACCTAGAACAGTTGATTATATTACTGGTAATAATAAATTATTATCTGATTTATGGAAAGATGTAGAAGAGTTAGTAGAAACAAAAGATGTTGGGGCAGTTAATAGTACTTTTGATGATAATTATGCTTTTATAATTAGAAGATATATAGAAAGTGATAGTAGTGAAGTATCTGATGATTATACTATGATTAAAGATTGGTTTAGAGAGTATAATGTTTTTAGAAAATATCTTACTGGTAAAGATAAATCTTTTGTTTCTAATATGAATGTTAGAAATAGTAATTATGAGAGACCTATGGAAGTTAATACTTCTGATGTAGTTTATAGACCTAATGATAGTACTAATGACTATGGTAATGATAAAGAAGAAGGTATAATTTATTATGATGATGGTACTTATAAAGAAGATGAAGAGTTTTTAGAAGAGGATGAATTAGAAGAAGCTTATGGAGATAATACTGGAAGAAAAATATGAAGGAATTAGATAGATATTTAGAGTATTTAGAATATGAAAGACATTATTCTTGTTATACAGTAGATAATTATAAAAAAGATATAGAAGAGTTTTTAGAGTACTTAGAAAGAGAGTCTATTAATTATTTAAAACTTGAATATAGTGATATTAGATTATATCTTGCTTATTTAAAAGAAGAAAAACATGAGAAGTCTACTTCTATTAGTAGAAAACTTAGTGCTCTTAGAAGTTATTATAAATATTTGTGTAATAATAATAGAGTTAATACTAATTTATTTAATTTAATATCATCACCTAAGAAAGAACAGAAATTACCAAGATACTTTGAATATAATGAATTAGAAGAATTGTTTAATGTTCCTGATTTAAAGACTACTTTAGGTCAAAGAGATAGATTAATACTTGAATTGCTTTATGCAACGGGGATAAGAGTAGGGGAATTAGTTAAGATAAGATTAAAAGATATTAATAAGAGTGAAAGAACTATTTTAATACATGGTAAAGGTAGTAAGGAGCGAATCGTTAACTATGGAGAATATGCTAGTGATATTTTAAATATGTATTTAAATGATAGTTATAAAAAATTAAATAAATTTAATAGTGATTATTTAATTTTAAATAATCAAGGGAGAAATATAACTGAAAGAGGTATTAGATATATACTTAGTAATTTAATTAAGAGAACTTCTCTTCATAAAAATATATCTCCTCATATGTTAAGACATTCTTTTGCAACGCATCTTTTAAATGAAGGTTGTGATATATTATCAGTTAAAGAATTATTAGGACATGAAAGTATTTCTTCTACTCAGATATATACACATATTACTAATGATAGATTAAAAGATGTATATTTACATAGTTTTCCTAGAGTGAAAAAATAATAGTTGCTCAGTACTTCTATTTTGTGTTATTATTGTTATAGATAAAGATAAGGAAGAAGGTAAAAAATATGAGAAGACTATGTTTACAATATGTTACTTGGAGGGGGGCTATTTAACCATAACTTAAGTAATAAAATTACTTTCTTTTCTTGTGTAAGAAGAATAGAGTAGGTGTATTCTATTCTTTTTATAATGTCAAAATATAAGTAATCTAGATAAGAATAAGTAGTAAGGGAGAATTATTTATTATGAAAGAGAAAAATAAAAGAAAAGAGATAATTATAATAGGAGTATTAGTACTATTAATGATAGTAATAATAGTAGGAACAAGTTATGCAGCATTTAGGTATGGAGGAGTTGGAGAGACAGAAAACTCTATAACAAGTGGTGCGATTACTATGAAGTATACAGAAACAAGTAATGGAATAACTTTAAATGGAGCATTACCTACAACAGATAAGACAGGAACAGTAAGATTAACTCCAGGAGAGCATTTTGATTTTAATATAAGTAGTACGATAACAGGTAATACAAATATTAATTATGAAATATCTGCTAAAAAGGAAGATGGAAATACAATAGATGGTAAATATATAAAGTTATATCTAACTAAATTAAATGAAGATGGAACAGAAGAAGCCTTAATGGTACCAGAAGTATATAGCGAAGAAACAACAAGTAATAATTATACAGGAAGACCAGCAAATGAGATGAGTTTATATACAAGTAGCATGAACTCTAGTGAGAGTAATAACTATAGACTAAGAATGTATGTTGATGAAAGTTATAATCCTCAGGGAGATGGAGGAGGATTAACATTTAGTGTAAGAATAAATGTTTATGGACAAGCAGGAGATAAGTATGTACCTTTAACTACCCAAGAGATACTAGAAGATAATGAGTTACAAGAAGAGACTACAAATATGTTTAATTATGCAAGTAATGGAGGATATCTTGATATGAGTAGTGGCAGTCAATCTACTAATCCAGAATATGTAACAAATGGTTTATATAGTGCAGAAGATGAAGATGGAACAAGTTATTATTTTAGAGGAAATGTAGATAATAACAACGTTCAATTTGGAGAATATGCGAGTGATTATTATGTGTATCAAGGTAGGTATGACTACTATTATCAAAGTTTAGATAGTTGTACCGAATATAATGGAAGTAGTGAAAATTGTGTTAGGGTTAAATTAGCATCAGCAGGAGATAAGATGTATTGGAAGATAATAAGAGTAAATGGAGATGGAAGTTTAAGATTAATTTATAATGGAACAAGTGTTAATCCTGATAATAGTGATTTAGTCGATTCATTTGCAGTAGGATATGCACAATATAATTTAGAGAGAAATGATCCTAAATATAGTGGATATACTTATGATAATGGCGTGAATAGTTTTATAAAGAAAGAAGTAGATACATGGTATAAGAATGCATTAGGAAATACTGTATATGATAGTAAAGTAATTGGAGGAAGATTCTGTAGTGATAGTAGTGGATATAAATTAGAAACAGATTATGGTTTTCCTGATTTGGGTGATTATACAGCATTTGCAAGTTATGATAGGTTGGGGCAATCTGCTACAAGTTTTGCTAAACCAAATAGTCCAATCTTAAAATGTCCAAGTACAACAGAGAGTTATGGAGGAAGTTATAGATTAAAAGCAGGATTAATAACAGCAGATGAATTAGTTTTTGCAGGAGAAAATATAGGAGTCGAAACAGATAGTTATTTAAATCCAGGTTCATCTAATATGTGGTATTGGAGTATGTCGCCGGCCGGTTTCAGTGATGGTTATGCTATTGTTTGGGTTGAGTTTGAGTTTCTGTATAACGACGGTGTTGATAGTAGCGGCGCCGTGCGTCCAGTTATCAATGTGACTACTGATAACGGATTCCCATCAGGTGATGGAACTGCCTCAAATCCATATGTGATTGAATAAATAATTTAATCTAACAAAACTGTAATAAATTTTACAGTTTTTTTGTGATATAGTTTTATTGGAAGGAAGATTTGTATGGAAGTTTTAAAAGTTAATAATTTGAAAAAATATTATGGTAATAATACTAATATTACTAAAGCTTTAAATAATATATCATTTACAGTTAATGATAATGAGTTTCTTGCTATTATGGGTGCAAGTGGTAGTGGTAAAACTACTTTACTTAATACAATATCTACAATAGATTCTGTTACTAGTGGAAATATCATTATTAATGGAGTTGATATTACTAATTTAACAGAAGAAGAGTTATCTAACTTTAGAAAAGAAAATCTTGGTTTTGTTTTTCAAGACTTTAATTTACTAGATACATTAACTATAAAAGAAAATATTGCCTTATCTCTTATAATCAATAAAGAAGATAAAGAAAAAACAGATAATTTAGTTTTAGATATTAGTAAAAAACTAGGTATTGAGGATATATTAAATAAATATCCTTATGAAGTAAGTGGAGGACAAAAACAAAGATGTGCTAGTGCAAGAGCCCTTATCAACAATCCTAAACTAATACTTGCGGATGAACCTACTGGAGCCTTAGATTCGCGTAATGCTAGAGTTCTACTAGAAACTTTTAAAGAGATGAATGAAGAGTTAAATGCTACTATTTTGATGGTTACTCACGATGCTTTTTCAGCAAGTTTTGCAAATAGGGTTTTATTTATTAAAGATGGAAAGATATTTAATGAAATAATCAAAGGTAAGAAGACAAGAGGAGAGTTTTATGATGAGATTATAGATGTTTTAACATTACTTGGAGGAGATTTAAAATAATGCTTTTTAAACTTAGTTTTTCTAATGCTAAAAGAAGTATTAAAGACTATTTAATTTATATAGTTACTATAACTATAGCATTTTCCCTTATGTTTTCTTTTAATCTTATCTCTAACTCTAAAGATATTCTTGATTTAGCAGATATGATGAAAAACTTTCGTATCGCGGTTGTTTTTGTTAGTTTAATAGTTTGTTTTGTCTTAGGATTTTTAATTAATTATATGATTAAATTTATCTTTAAAAGACGTAGTAAAGAGTTTGGACTTTATCTATTACTTGGTATTAGTAAAAAAGATATATCTCTTATGTTTGTATTAGAAAACTTGATACTAGGTTTTATATCTTTAATATTATCATTCTTTGTAGGTATTTTACTTAGTACAATCATATCTAGTATTATCTTAAATATCTTTAACGCTCCATATGCTGTTAAATTACCTACTGATTATTTAGTACCTTTTCTTCTTTCTTTAGGATATTTCTTACTTATATATCTAGTAGTATTATTTTTAACTAAAAGAAGAATTAAACGACTTAAAATACATGATTTATTATACTTAGATTCTTTTAATGAAAAGAGTAAATCTACTAAAAAGAAATCTGTTATATCTTTTATAATATCTTTAATCCTTATAGTAGGAGGACTATTAATCTTTAATAATGAGTTTAAAGCTGTAGGAATAGAGCCTGATACTTTATTAGTGTTATTATCTATTATAAT
>CALVUV010000088.1 GCA_944363685.1 uncultured Bacilli bacterium | reverse complement strand
TTGGTAAAATTAATACTAATCACACAAATTAAAAAATCAAGAGTCTAGATGAACTCATTTCATTCGCTCTTGATTTTTTAATATTGTGTCTTTCATATTTAATTCTTCTATTGGAATATGGTGTAAATCCAAAAGTTCCAATATTTCATAACCTAATTTTTCTTCTAATAATTTTAATGGTGTTTTATATTCTTTGGTTGGACGCGGATAATTATTTAATCTATTAATAATACTTAATATGTCGTTTGAAGATAATATTGTAATGTCATATCCTTTTTTTATTAACCATCTTAATAAGATATGATTATTTTCTATGTGTGGTTTTTCATAAGAAGCATAAGTATGTGTGTAATATACTTCTAATCTTTTTTCTAAATCTTCATAAATAGAAGTTTCTAATATTAAAAAGTCAGTAAATTCACCACCGTTGTCAGGGATTACTTTATGAAATAAAATGTAAAAATATCGTCCTAACTTTCTTTCTAATTCATCTAATATTTTTCCTATTTCCTCTTGGCTTTTGTGTTCTATTTTAAAGGCTAACATTAAAGAAAAACAAGGAATCATAATTGTAAATAATAATTCACCGCCTTTAATACCTTCGACAGTATCAAACTCTGCAATACCTAATGGCCTTTTTTCTCTTTCTTCTTGAGTTAAATTTTCAATGCTTCTTCCATTTAATTGATGGCCTTTAACAGTATTTCTTTTAACTGTATTTGTTCCATAACGTATTCTTGATACTTTATTTCTTAAATCAAGATTACAACAATCAAGTAAACCTTTATCAATCCAATCATATAAAGTAGGTGTTGATATTTTAAACATCTTATATTTTTCAGGTAAAGTATTTAAAATAATATCTGGTGAGATCCCTTTTTTAATTCTATCTGATAAATAATCTTTATAATCTTGTGGAATTTTATCAGCTTTAGTATCAGTTCTAGAAACTCTTTGTACAATATCATGTTTTTTTATTGCAGACTCAGCATGATACTTTATTTTTACTTTTTTACATTTATGATAAAGTTCGCATCCATTACAAACGTGATGATTTTTCTTTAGCAGTTCACAATCATTTTCGACTTTATAGTTAGGACAATATTTAACTGCATTAACACAAAATTTGCATTGAGAACATTTTAGTTTGTCTATAATGTTTTCACAGAGAAATTTCTGATGACAATTATCTTTATTCAAACAGTTAGAACATTTTCTTGCAACACCAAAATAAGATGAATAATGTTTTACTTCTTTTCTAATAGTACTTTCATCTCTTTCTAATATTCTTCCTATTTCTGTAAAGCCTTTCCCTTCATTTAAGTAAAATTCAATATTACCTAGTTCTAAAATAGTTAAATTTTTGTTAGAATAATTACGACCCATATATATACCTCCATACATAATTTTCTGAACAAAAATATTGTACTATAGGTCAATGTATATGGGCATTATTTATTTCGGATATCCAAATTTAAATTTATATAGCTTTCGGATATCAATATTTTAATTAACAAATTATAAAAAAATATTTACAACCATAATAACTTATGTTATAATTAGAGACGTCAAAAAATGTTCCGCTGACATTTTGTTATGAGCATTGGTTATAAGCAAAGGAGGTACTTTATGAGTAATATAATTGACAAGATTAATGAAAAACAAATTAATAAGAACATTCCTGAATTTAGAGTTGGAGATACTGTTCGTGTTGACGTTAAAATTATTGAAGGTAAACGTGAAAGAATCCAAGCTTTTGAAGGAGTTGTAATCGCTCGTCGTGGTGGTAGTGTTAGTGAAACATTTACTGTTCGTAAAATGAGTAGTGGTATTGGTGTTGAAAGAACATTCCCAATTCATTCACCTAAGATTGCTAAAATTACTGTTTTAAGACATGGTAAAGTTAGACGTGCTAAATTAAACTTCTTAAGAGGAAGAGTTTCACAATATCGTATTAAAGAAAGAGGACAACAATAGTCCTTTTTTTCTTTTCTTAATATTAATTTAGATGTATAATATAATATGTTAGAAAGGATTTAATATGAAAGATAAAGTAAAAGTATTATTACCATATATTATTATTATTTTAGTTGTTTTATTTATAAAAGCTTTTATAGTTACTCCTATTAAAGTAAATGGAGAGTCTATGTATCCTACTTTAGAAGAAGGAGATATTATGATTTTAAATAAGACTGCTTATTATTTTAATGAACCAGAAAGATTTGATATAGTTGTAGTTAATATGCCTGATGAATATTTAATTAAAAGAGTTATAGGATTGCCTGGAGAACATATAGAGTATAAAAATAATACTTTATATGTAGATGGAAAAAAGGTAAAAGAAAACTTTAAACATGGTGTTACTGCTAATTTTAATATAGAAGAATTAGGTAGTGATACTATTCCTTTAAATACATATTTAGTATTAGGAGATAATAGAGAGAATTCTCTTGATAGTAGAGAATTAGGGTTTATTAGAGAAGATCAATTACTTGGTAGAACTAGTTTAATTATTTTGCCGTTTAATAGGTTTGGAAGTGTTAATTAATTATGAATTATAGGTTAGTTAATGCTACTAAAAGAGATATATTAAAGTTAATAGAATATAAGTTAGAAAGTATTTTTGATTATGTAGAAAACTTATCATTAGAAGAAATTAACCAAATAAATGATTATGTTAAAAGTAATGTTCCTAAAGAATTAAATAATTATAAAGTTATATGTATAGATGATAAAAAAGTAGGATGTTTATTAATTACAAATAAAGATGATGGAGTTCTATTAGATAAGATATACTTAGAAGAAAAATATAGAAATAAAGGAATAGGCACTTCTATAATAAAAGAAATACTAAGTAATTATAATATAGTCTATTTATGGGTATATAAATTAAATACAAAAGCCTTATCTTTATATAAGAAATTAGGCTTTAAAATTATTAATGAAACAAAAACTAGATATTATATGAAGTATTAAAATATCTAGTTTTTATTTAGTTATGGGAGATAATTAGGATTTATTAAAGAAGACTAATTAATAGAAAAGTTATAACTCTCCATTTAGTAATTTATTATCTAAATCATCTAACAGATTAATTAGTTTAGATGCAAATTCTCTATTTTCTATAAACTCTTTACTAGTAGATGAATATAGAGTAGTAAAAGCATTCTTTTCTAAAATAGGAATAAGAAATGTATTATTATCAGTAGTAATACGTATAATCATTTCATAACAACTATTTTTATTTGCAGTAATTCGATTTCTATGATTACTTTTCTTTTCTTCTATAACAGTATTATCTAGTAATAATTCATAGTTTTTAATATCCTTAATGTCATATTTATAATGAAATGTTTTTGTATGAAAAACAATCTCATTGTTTATACCAATACTAATACCAGATTCTAGGTCATTTAGATAAAAAATACGGGGTATAGTATTACATAGAATCTCTAACTTTTTATTAATTTCATTTTCTCTATAGTTAGAATCTTGCAATATCTTTACAAATATTAAAAGTGTTTCATTAGTTCCATTAATATTAAATAACATATTACTAAGTAAAATAGTTTTACTTAACATACCATTTTTTATAACTTCTATAGTTAGGTCTTGATAGTTATATTTAAGATAGCCTTCTGTATTAACAAGCCATAGATATTTAGTAGTTGCTACAAAGTAAAATTTAACGTTAGTTTTACACTCATTTGCATAAACACAAGATAATATAAGTTCATCTATGGGAATAACTTTTCTTAAAATAATTGCATCATTTTCATTTAAATCAGGACATATATTCATAAGTAATTTATAACTTATAGTTGGTTTATTATTTTCCGTATTAGAATAATTATAAAATTTAGGAAGAGTGCTCACTTTATTTAATAATTCGTTATACTTTTCATTTTCTTCTACTTTTTCTTTATACTTATTTTGCACTTGAGTTAATAATTGTTTAAACATATATCCACCTCTTTGTTATTATAACTCATAATAACATATATAATTATTTTTGTAAATTTTATGTTTTAAGATTATAGATTAAATTATATGAAGTATGAAAGTAGCTTGTTTTTATTTACGAAAATTCGTATCAAAAATATCTCAAAAAGTGTTGACGAACAATTATTCTAATGATAAGATAAATTTATATTTAGAGATTATTTATAAAGAATGAAAGTTGTGATAGTAATGACTAAAGTAAGTGTTAAATTTATTGGTGAAGATATTTGGTTAACAAAGTATCAGATTGCAGATGTTTATAAAACTACTAGGCAAAATATAGTACAACATATTAATAATATTTATCAAGATAAAGAATTAGACAAAAATTCAACTTGCAAGAATTTCTTGCAAGTTCAAAAAGAATGTAATAGAAATGTTATAAGAGAAAATAATAAGTAAATATAATATTAAAGAAATAGAAAAAAACAGTAATGAAAGAATGATTAAAATGAATATAGATGATGAAAAAAGGTTTTTCTTCTAGTCGTATCTGGTGGGCGAGCCACATTTATGTTAAATCATCTCTAACCCATTATAAAATAAAGAAATAATAAAATTCAGTTTTTACACATTTTAATTGTTTTTATAGAAAGGATTATATTATAATATGAAAGAAACCACTCTTATTAAGAAAAATAATGATTATGAATTAATAGATATTGAAAGTATTTATAAAGATATTAAAGAAAAAATAATAACTGCTCGTACAAAAATGTTAAAGCATATTGATACAACAATGATAGAAGTTTATTGGTATGTTGGGAAAGTTACATACGAGCTATCTGAAAATAGTACAAAAGCTAGTTATGGTAAGAAAATTGTAGATGCATTGTCTGCTCGATTAACAAATGAATTTGGAAGCGGATTTTCTCCAGTTAGTCTTAGGAGAATGAGAAAGTTTTATCAACTATATCCAATTTGGTCGGCAGTGCCGATTGAATTAAGTTGGTCTCATTTTCAAGAATTAATTAAAGTGGATAGGAAAGAAGAAAGAGAATTTTATGAAAGGGAAGCTATTAAATCTAATTGGGGCTATAGAGAACTTAGTAGGCAAATTAACACATCAGGATATCGGACAAATGCAGATGTATGTTAATTATTATAAAAAGACACAAATGATTGAAGGAGAAAATGATCCTATTGGAATTTTATTGTGTGCAGATAAAGATGATGCAGTTGTAGAAATGACTTTAGGTGATAATGTAAAAAATGTATATGCTTCTAAATATTTAACTTACTTACCAACTAAAGAAGAATTAATAAGAATTATTAAAGATGAAAAAGAATTATATGAGTTAGCACAAGAAAATGCAGAATAGAGGATGTGAAAGTTATGAATAAAAATGATAATCAAAAAGATTTTTCTTCTAGTCGTATCGGGTGCTTGATACCGATTTTGTAAACCCCTTTGCGGAATCCTTATAAATAAAGGGTTTGCGAGCTTCGAGATCTTGCACG
>CALVUV010000087.1 GCA_944363685.1 uncultured Bacilli bacterium | reverse complement strand
TTTAAAAAGATGCATGATGGTGATAAGTTTGCAAGAAATGATTTAGTTAGTGGTAACTTAAAACTGGTTTTAAGTATTTTAAGAAAGGTAAATAGTAAGAATGAAAACTTAGATGATCTTTTTCAAATAGGTTGTGTTGGTTTAGTAAAAGCGATTGATAATTTTGATTTATCACATAATGTAAAGTTTTCTACTTATGCTGTTCCAATGATATTAGGAGAAATAAAAAGATATTTACGTGATAATAGTAGTATTAGAGTAAGTCGTTCTACTAAAGATTTAGCTTATAAAGCGATTAAATTAAAAGAAGAATACTTTATGGAATATGGAGAAGAACTTTCAGTAGAGGATATTGCTAAAAAATTAGATGTAACTATTTATGATGTAGTTTTTGCTCTTGAATCTTTAAAAGATCCTGTTTCTATGTTTGAACCTATTTATAATGATGGTGGTGATACTATTTATTTGTATGATCAAATAGAAGATAAAAGAAGGACTGGGTCTTTAGTAGAAGATAAGCTTGCTACTAATGATGCAGTTAATTCTTTAAAAGAAAAAGAACAGTTTATATTGAATGAACGTTATATAATAGGTAAAACACAAATGGAAATTGCTAAAGATATGGATATTAGTCAAGCGCAAGTATCTAGACTTGAGAAAAATGCTATAAAGCAATTAAAGAAAACTTTAAGATAAGCATAGATTTATAAAAAAATACATATCTTTAAATAGTTAGAGAGTGATATTATGAGACTATCTGATTTACAGAATAAAGATATAGTTAATATTATAGATGGTAAAAATATAGGTAATATCATCGATGCTAAAATAGATGAGAGAAATGGTTCTATTATTAGTTTATTAGTAGAGACTAAGGGAAAGTTTATATCTTTTTCTAGGGGAGAAGATATGGAGATAAAGTGGCAAAATATAGAAAGAATTGGTGAAGATGTTATTTTGGTTAGATTAAATTAGGTGAAGTAAATGAGAAAATCTACTGTTTTGTTAATTATTTTGATAATTTCATTTATAATTAGTATTATAATGATTTTATTTGCTGGTAAAAGATTAGAAAAGATAATAATTAGTTATTCTACAAAAGAAGTAGAGAGAATTGCTAATGTTGTTTTGAATGATGTTGTTTCATTAGATGATGATATCTTTGATAAAGAATTTTATAATATAATAAAAGATAATGAAGGGAATATTTCTTTAATAGATTTTGATTCTAAAATTACTAATAATATTTTAAAAGAGATAAATGATAAAGCTTTAGAAAGATTAACAGAATTAGAGAAGGGTAATAGTAAGTATTTAGAATTATCAGATTCTTTAAAAGGAACAAGATTAACATATTTAGATAATGGGATAGTATGTGATATACCTTTGGGAGTGCTTTTAAATAATTCTTTACTTGTGAATTTTACTACTTCTATTCCTATTAAGTTTTCTTTTATTGGTACAGTTACTAGTAATATGTTTACTAATGTTAAAGAATATGGTTTTAATAATGCTTTGATTGAAATAGGGATAGAAGTAACGATAAAAGAACAGATTACAATGCCTCATTCTACTAAAAATATACCAGTAACTACTAGAATTAATTTAGCAACACAGGTAGTGCAAGGACAGGTTCCTTTATATTATAATGGGAGTTTTACAACTAGTTCTAATACTTTTTCTACTAAAGTTTCTTAAGTTATGTTAAAATATAAGTGGTGGTTAAAGTGATTAAATTGTTAGATAGTAATTATGAAATAGAAAATGGTAAAGAGAATTTTAATGAAGAGGAAACTAAGTATCTTTTTACAGAATATTTTTTAGATTTTGATTATGTTTTAGGTGATTATTCTTATGGAAAACTTAGACTTAAGGGGTTTAGAGATAGTGATAATGCTAAAGTTAAAGATATAAATAATATAAAAAATATAGATAATTATATAAAAGAATATTGTTCTTTAGGTTCTAAAACTTTCTTATTAAAAAAAATAAAATAATAAAAAATATAAAAAGGGGTTTCTCTTTTCTTTTTTTTATGTTAAAATTGTTTATAGAATAGTAAAGGGAGGAATTAGGATGAACGATAATACAAAAAGAGTTACAATGTCAATTATTGGTGAAGACGGTTCTATTGATGAAGTAGAAGTTGTTATTGCTTTTGAATTTAAAGATACAAAAAATGAATATGTAGTGTATACAAAAAATGAGAAGGATGAAAATGGTAATGTAACTGTTTATGTTTCTAGAGTTGATAGAAGTGGTGAAACACCTAGACTTTATGGTATTGATGATGAAGAAGAATGGAATAGAGTTAAAGATGTTTTAAGAAGATTATCAAAGAAAGAACAATAATATTTGATAATTAGTTGGAGGCGAGTACAATGGATAACAGACAAAATAATCAAGATTTTACTTTAGTTAGTGCACCAGGACAAAGTCTATCAGGTAATGCAAACAAAATAAAACTAAAGATGGTATCTTATGCTGCTATTTTAGAAGTTCAAGCTGCTTTTATGGAAGAGGAAGTTTTAAAGAAGCAAGAAGAGTTGAGTAAAAGTACTGAAGAGGTTAAATCTGGAGAAACTAAAGAAGATAGAAAAGCAGCATTGGATAGAGTTAATAAGATATCTAAAGAACTTGCAGATATGCAAGCAGCTTTAGAAGAGTTGGAAGATTATAATGCTAAGTTTATGGATATGGCTAAGAAAGCTTTAAAATTACCTAATGCTAATTTAGAGGAGTTAGTTGCTACTGGTAAGACTGCTTTAGATGGTAAAGTGGTGACAAAAGAAGATATTAGTAAAGATATTGATATATCTTCAGTAGTTAATTTAGATAATGCTGTTGAAAAAGGAGAAAGTGTATTAAAAACTCCTGATAATAAATCAATCTTTAGTGATATTGATTCTGATGAGATTAGAAGACAAGTAGAAGAAGTTATTAATAGTGATGAGAAAGTTAAAGATGGTTTGACATTTACTGATTATGTTGATCAAAAAGTTAATGATGATAAGACTTTTGATACTGCTGTTAGTTTCTTAGCTGGTGAATCTAAAGATGAATTAGATGATAAAATTGCTAATCCTGAGTTTGAAGCGGATGATTTAAAGAATATGTTTGATGAAGAACCTGAAAAGCCTGTTCTTAAAGAACAACCAACTCAAGAAGTTAAGGTAGAGCCTATTGATATCTTTGAAAATGCTTCTGCTACTTTTGTTGAACCTGATGGAGAGAAGGAAGATAATTTAAGTACTAGTGATTCAACTTCTTTTGATGATGATAAATCAATGGAAGAGTTTATAGCTAGTTTAAATGCTGCAAAGGATGAGTCTAAAGTTCGTTTACAAGATTCAAAAAATAGAAATGCTGAATTGAATAATACCAAAAGAGGTTTAGACGAAGAAATTGGTAAAGCTGATACTAGCTTAGAAGAAGCAAAGAGAAGAAAATCATTGGCTGAGAAGAGGAAAAAATATTTTGGAGCGATAATGCCAGAAATAAAAGAGTTAAATAGTCAGACAGAAGAACAAAATAAAGCAAATGCTTTAGTTGAACGAGAAATTGCTGAACGTCAAGAAAGATTAGATTCTACAAATAGTCAAATAGCTAATTATAATAATGAAGCTGAAGCTCTTGAAAGAGAAGTAGAAGAAATGATTAAAGCAATGAAAAATTCAAATGACAGTTATGGTGAAATGGGAGGAAGTGGACGTACAAAATAGTACGTTCTTTTTCTTTTTTCTTTTTCATATAATTAACTGAGGTTTTGAATATGAAAAATGCTCTTTTTTACTATTATCAAATTAATGTTATAAGATTAGTTAAAACTAAAGATTATTACTATTTTAAAGATGGTAATTACTTGTATTATCTTATTCTTATCAATAGACCTATGGATTATATTAATGAAGTAATAACGCTTAATAGAATGCTTATTAATACACGAATTATGCAAATAATTTATAATATTAATAAAGCTCCTATTAGTTTCATTAATAATCATTATTATATTCTTTTAAGATGTAATAAAAATGTTAAATTTTCCTTAGAAGATTTATATAACCCTTTATATTGTAATAACCTGATGTTAAAGTTAAATACTTTAAATCATAGTAATTGGGATAATCTTTGGACTAGTAAAATAGATTATTTTGAATATCAAAGGGACTATATTAAAGTAAAATATCCTCTTTTATATAGAAGTTTAGATTATTTTATTGGATTAGGAGAAAATGCTATTACTTATTTTTATTCGGCTAATAATTATTTAACTAAGGAAATTAATGATGTTTTAGTAATTGCTAGAAGAAGAATAAATCTTAAAGATATAAGTTTCTTTAATCCTTTAAATTTAGTTATAGATCATAAAGCAAGAGATGTAGGGGAGTATTTAAAATATATTTTTATAGAGGATATTTATAATTATGAACTTGTTGAAGAAATATTAGATAATTTAGATTTTAGTACTTATCAGTATTCTTTATTAATGGCAAGACTTTTATTTCCTAGTTTTTATTTTGATATTTATGAAGATATAGTAAATGGTTATACTAAAGAAAAAGAGATTATTAAAATATTAAATAGGACTGATGAATACAAAGAGTTTCTTAAGTATATTTATAATTATATAAATAAAAAAAAGCCTATTATTAAAATAGACTGGTTAGAGTTTAATTAATATTTCTTACTTCTTTTACTTCAGGTATTTCATTCATAATCATTTGTTCAATACCATCTTTTAACGTAATATCTAAAAAAGCACAACCTTCACATGCTCCTCCAAGTTTTACATAAACAATACCATCTTTATAGTCAATGAACTCTAAAGTGCCACCATCACTAATTAAAAAAGGTTTTAGTTCTTCTATAATTGCTTTTATTTTAGTAACAACATCATTTTTTTCCATTATATCACCGTTTTAATTATAACTGGATTGTAAATAAATGTAAAGGTTGTATAAGATAAAAATATCTGCTATAATATTTGAAGAGGTTAAATATATGATAAAAAGTTATAAGGAGAATGATATTGTACTTGGTGTAGTAACAGGAATAGAAGATTATGGTATATTTGTTAAATTAGATAAAATTAATAGTGGTTTAATTCATATTTCTGAAATTGATGATAAATATATAGATGATTTACATAAATATGCACAAGTAGATGAGTTAATTAGAGTAAGAGTTTTAGGAAAAACTGAAGAAGGAATGTTTAGGTTAAGTATAAAAAAATTGGACTATCGTATTACAAATCGACATGATAGTAAGATTAAAGAAACACCTAATGGATTCAGAAATTTGGCTTTGCATTTGGATTATTGGATTTCAAAAGAGTTAAATACTACAAAAAAATGAAAAAAAATTGCAAATATTATTGACATTCTTCAAATTAACTGGTATATTTAATTTCGTCAAATGATTTATGGGCGATTAGCTCAGTTGGTTAGAGCACTTGCCTTACAAGCAAGGGGTCATAGGTTCGAGTCCTATATCGCCCACC
>CALVUV010000086.1 GCA_944363685.1 uncultured Bacilli bacterium | reverse complement strand
TCTTATGAAGAGTTAAGAGAAATAGCAGGAGATGATAAGGAGGCATTAAAGATTGTGAATGAATTAGAAAGACTAGGACTTAATGATAAGTTTGGATTAGCCTATGATAATGAGATGATGCAGAAAAAAATGATTAATACCGCTCGTAATTGGGGATATGATGATGGTGCTAAAGCAAAAGAAATAGAAATTGCTAAAAATCTTCTTAAAAAAGGAGTATCTATTGATTTAGTATCAGAAAGTACAGGTTTAAGTGTAGAAGAGTTAGAAGGACTAGGGAAAGAAACTTAATTGTTTCTTTCTTTTAAACATTACAAAACTGATAGATTAATTATTATTTTTTTGATGTATTTCTTTGAAAAGTATAGTACAATATAGTTGTAAATGGAGGATATTATGGGCATTTATGATTTGACAATAGAAGAGTTAAGTGAATATTTTTTACAAAATAATGATAAAAAGTTTTATGCTACAGAGTTGTTTTCTTGGCTTTATAATAAAAAAATTACTTCTTTTGATGAAGCTAGTAATATTAAAAAAGAAGTTAGGGATAGATTAAAGAAAGATTTTATTATTTCTAATATAGATATAATTACTGTAGAAGAAGGTAGAGATGTTAAGAAGTATTTATTTAAACTTAGTGATTTTGAACATATAGAAGCAGTTTTAATGAATCATGATTATGGCAATAGTCTTTGTATTTCTAGTCAAGTAGGTTGTAATATGGGATGTAAGTTTTGTGAGTCAGGTAGGCGTAAAAAAGTACGTAATTTAACTACAGGGGAAATGGTAGAACAAATACTTAAAGTAGAAAACGAAAGTGGACTTAGAATTAGTCATGTTGTTATTATGGGTATTGGAGAGCCTTTTGATAATTATGATAATATATGTAAACTTATTAAAATAATAAATCATTCTAAAGGATTAAATATAGGTGCTCGTCATATTACTGTTTCAACTTGTGGTATTGTTCCAAAAATATTAGAATTTAGTGATTTTCCTTATCAAGTAAATCTTGCTATTAGTTTACATGCTCCTAATGATTATATTAGAAATAAGATAATGCCTATATCTAAAGCATATCCATTAGATGAGTTAATTTCTTCTATTAAAATATATTTAGGGAAGACTAATAGAAGAGTTACTTTTGAATATATAATGTTAGATGATGTTAATGATAGTGTTGATAATGCAATAGAGCTTGTTCGTTTATTAAGAGGAATAAACTGTTATGTTAATTTAATACCATATAATGAAACAGATGCTTTACAGTATAGACGAAGTAAACCTTTAACAATTGCTAAGTTTTATGATATACTAAAAGAAAATAATGTTACAGTTACGATTAGGCGGGAATTTGGTGGTACTATTAGTGCTGCTTGTGGACAGCTTAGAAGTAAGAGGGAGGAAATATGAAATCTTTTTATTTAACAGATGCAGGTAAGGTTAGAGATCATAATGAAGATAGCGTATTAATAGTACATAATAGTGATGGAGATACTTTAATGGCAATTGCTGATGGAATGGGAGGTCATTCTGCAGGAGAGGTTGCTTCTTCTATTGCTATTACGCATTTATCACGTGAATTTAATGAGAATTTTCATAATATGACTAAATTAGATGCTGTTAACTTTTTAAGAGACAGTGTTAATGAAATAAATGATAGTATTTTTAGACATGAGAAAACTCATCCTGAGAGTAAAGGAATGGGGACTACTCTTGTTACAGCGATAGTTACTAAAGATTATATTTTATTTGGTAATATAGGGGATTCTTCTGGGTTTGTTATGAAAGAAGGTAAACTACATAAAGTTACTTATGATCATACACTTGTTAATTTATTAGTGTCAGCGGGGGAATTGACTAAAGAAGAAGCGAAGGATCATCCTAAGAAAAATGTTTTAATGAAAGCTTTGGGTGCGAATGATCCTATAGATATAGATATCTTTGATTGTGATATGGAGATAGATGCAATACTTTTATCTAGTGATGGACTTACTAATATGGTAGATGAAGAAGGAATTGAGAAGGTTTTAAATAGTGATGGTGACATTGAGGATAAAGTTATTAAGTTAATTAGAAAAGCTAACAATAGAGGGGGAACTGATAATATATCAGTGGCATATTTAATTTTAGGAGAAGGTGAAGAATAATGGTTACAAAGGGGCAAAAAATTAATGATCGTTATGAGGTAATTAAATCAATTGGCGAAGGTGGTATGGCTAATGTTTATCTTGCTTATGATACTATACTTGATAGAAATGTAGCTATTAAAGTATTAAGAGGAGATTTAGCAAATGATGAGAAGTTTGTTAGACGTTTTCAACGTGAAGCATTATCTGCATCGAGTTTATCTCATCCTAATATAGTAGCCATGTATGATGTTGGAGAAGATGATGGCCTTTATTATATTGTAATGGAATATATTGAAGGTAAGACTTTAAAACAATTACTTAAAAAACGTGGTAGTCTTACATTATCTGAAGCGATAGATATAATGTTACAATTAACTGATGGTATGGCTCATGCTCATGATTCATATATTGTTCATCGTGATTTGAAACCACAAAATATTATGATTCAGGATGATGGACAAATTAAAATAACAGATTTTGGTATTGCTATGGCTTTAAATTCTACACAGTTAACACAAACAAATTCTGTTATGGGTTCTGTTCATTACTTACCTCCTGAACAGGCAGCTGGTAAAGGTACTACTATTAAAAGTGATATTTATTCAATGGGAATTATTTTCTATGAATTATTAACTGGAGAATTGCCTTTTAAGGGAGATAGTGCTGTTGAAATAGCTTTAAAACAGATGAAAGAACCACTTCCTGATGTTCATAAATTAAATAATGATATTCCTCAAAGTATAGAAAATGTTATTTTGAAATCTACTGCTAAAAATCCTAAAAATAGATATGATGATGCTAAGAGTATGCATAATGATTTATTAACAGCATTAAATGATGATAGAATAAATGAAGAACCTTATGTATATCCTTATCCAGAACATGAAGTAGATGAGACTACGAAAATAATGGAACCTATTAGTGATGATGAAGCTCTTGCTACTCCTATAACTGATGATAAGGTTAAGAAATCTAATAAATTAATAATTGCTTTATCTATAATAGCAGGGGTTATTGTTCTTGCATTGATTTCTGTTTTCTTTATTATTCCAGCATTAACAGCGGAATCTGATGTAGAAGTTCCTGATGTTAGTGGAATGACTGTAAAACGTGCGACAAATGAATTAGAAGATGCTGGTCTTAAAGTTAATAGTAAAGTAAAAGAAGTAAGTAGTGAAGATGTTAAGGAAAATAGAATTGTTAGAACAGATCCTAGAAGTGGAAGTACAGTAAAAGAAGGAACTAGTATAACTTTATATAAATCAACAGGTGCTAAGACATATACACTTGAAAGTTATATAAATATGGATGTTAATGAAGCGACGGAACTTCTAGAAGATATGGGACTTGAAGTTACAGTACAACAGATTGCACCAGATTCTACTACTTGTTCTGTGATTGGACAAAATCTTGTTATTTCTCAATCGCTTGATGAAGGTAGTGAAGTAGAAAGTGGAGATGAGATTACTTTAACTACTTTAGAAGATATTACTTTCCCAGATTGGTATTTACAAACTCCTGATGTTGTAACTAGTTGGGCTAATAATGCTTGTGTATCAGTTACAACTAATTATCAAGAAGTAGCAGATAATAGTCAAGTAGGTAGAATTATTACTCAGTCTCGTCCTAGTGGTTCTACAGTTAAAAATAACGACAGTGTTACTATTACTATAGGTAGAGCTTCTACTACTAATAATAACAACAATAACAATAATAACGGTACTGGTGATACTGATTCAGGTGATGACAATCAAGATAATAATAGCGGTGGTACTGGTAGTGATGCTACTTTAGAGGAGTAATATGCGAGGGCAAATTGTTAAGATAAGTAGTAATAGACATACAGTAGAGTGTGATGGTATTAAATATAACACTGTTCCAAGAGGTAAATTTAGAAAAGATAAGTTAATACCTAAAGTAGGGGATTATGTTTTATTTGATGAGAAAAGACTAGTAATAGATGAAATACTTGAGCGAAAAAATACTTTTGATAGACCTATGGTTAGTAATATAGATCAGGCTTTTATTGTTACTAGTCTTGTTAATCCTAATTTCTCTTTAGGACTTTTAGATAGACTTATTACTTTAATGGAATTACATAATGTTAGTGTCGTTATTTGTCTTACTAAGATAGATTTAGTTTTAGAAAATACTTATAAAGAAATTAGAAACTTAATGAAATATTATGAGAAATTAGGATATAAAGTTGTTACTAATCAAGATATAGATAAAATTAAAGAATTAATTAAAAATAAAACTAATGTCTTTGTTGGACAGACTGGTGCAGGGAAAAGTACTCTTTTAAATAAATTGAATCCAGGCTTTAATTTAGAAGTAGGAGAAGTTTCTCTTGCTTTAGGAAGAGGTAGACATACAACAAGAAATGTTACTTTATTTCCTTTTTTAGATGGGAAAGTTATGGATACTCCAGGTTTTTCTGCTTTGGATTTTTCTTCTTATAAAAAAGAAGATATAAAGAAATCTTTTAGAGAATTTTCCTTATATAGTTGTCCTTTTAAAGATTGTTCTCATACTAAAGAAGAGGAATGTATAGTTAAAAAAGCTGTTGAAGATAAAGAAATATTAGAATCACGTTATAATAGTTATTTAAAATTCTATGAGGAGGGAAGGTAATGATTAGTGTTTCATTTTTAGGTAGTAAAGATATTCCTAAGACATTAAAATTACTTAATGATACAGATACTGATTTTATTCATTTAGATGTTATGGATGGGAAATATGTTAGTAATAAGACTTTACCTTTTAAAGAGATGAAGCATATATATGAGTTTACTGATAAAAGATTAGATGTTCATTTAATGGTTGATACTCCTAGTAGTTTTATTAAAGATTATGCTAGTTTAAATACAGAGTATATTTCTATACATTTAGATACTAAAGAAGATTTAGTTAGTAATTTAAAATTAATTAAAAGTTATGGTATTAAAGCAGGTATTGTGTTAAATCCTAATGATGATGTTAGTATGATTGTTCCTTATTTACCTTATATAGATTTAATATTAGTTATGGGTGTTGTTCCTGGAAGAAGTGGACAAAAGTATATAAGTAATACTACTGAGAAATTAAAAGAATTAAATGTTTTAAAGAAAGAGTATAAAAAGTTAAACTTTAAAATAAGTATAGATGGTGGAATTAATGATAGGGTTGTTAAGAAAATTAAAAATTTAGTAGATATTGTTGTTAGTGGGAATTATATTATTGGTAGTGATAATTATCAAGAGAAAATAAATAGTTTACGATAGATAATAATTTTGTTATAATTAAGGAAGAATGATAGTGTGAAAAGTTTTATGGAAAACTAGACATACTAGATGAAAATGATATTGAGATGAAAATCTTAATTCAAAA
>CALVUV010000085.1 GCA_944363685.1 uncultured Bacilli bacterium | reverse complement strand
TTAATACCATAATATCATATTTATAATAATTTTAATATAATTAGATAATCATATTTGATTAACATTAGCATAGCTTTTATTAGGAGTTGATTTAATGAAGAAGACATTTTTATTAATTATGTTATCTATACTTTTAATACCATGTTTTGTTAAAGCAGAGGAAACTAATAATAATACCGAAATACAAGAAGAAAATATTACTGAAAATAGAGAATCTAATATTAACGAAGATTCTACTAATATAGAAGATAATGCAACAGATACAAATGATAACGAAAATAATACTTTAAATGAAGATGAAAATGCAACAGAAAACAATACTAATAGTGAAGAAAATACAAATAATGAGAATAGTACTGATACATCACTTATTCCTAATGCCACTGCCGGAGTGTTAATGGATGCGACTACAGGAGAGATAATTTTTGAAAAAAATAAAGATGAACAAGTGGCAGTTGCATCTATGACTAAGATGGTCGCTCAGATTATAATACTTGAACAAATTGAAGAGGGTAAGATTAAATGGACTGACATAGTAACTGCAAGTGCCAATGCTTCAGGTATGGGAGGTAGTCAGATTTATTTGACAACAGGAGAAGAAATGACAGTAGAAGATATGATGAAAGGTATATCTATGGCCAGTGCTAATGATGCAACAGTTGCCATGGCAGAATTCATCGCTGGAACTGAAGTTGAGTTTGTTGAAATGATGAACAAGAAAGTAAAAGAATTAGGACTTAAAAATACATACTTTAAAAATTGTACGGGATTAGATGAAGAAGGACATTATTCAAGTGCCTATGATATGGCAATAATAGCAAGAGAACTTTTAAAACATGAAAAAATATTAGAATTTTCATCAGTTTATGAAGACTACTTAAGAGAAGATACTGATAATAAGTTTTGGTTAGTTAATACTAATCGACTTGTTAGATTTTATGAAGGTGCAGATGGATTAAAAACAGGTCATACTGATGCTGCCAAGTACTGTTTAGCAGCGACTGCTAAAAGAGATGACTTAAGACTAATCGCTATTGTTTTGGGAGAAGAGAATAGTGGGGTTCGAAATAGTGAATCGATGAGTTTACTTGATTATGGTTTTAATAACTATAAAATTGAAATACTAAAAACAACAGATGATATTGTAAAACAAATAAGTTTAGATAAAGCGACTAGTTCTAAAATTAGTTTAGTACCTTTAAATGATATTGCAATTCTTTCTAAAAAAAGTGCAGATACAAAAAAATATACTTATGATATAAAAGTAACTAATAATAATCTACCTTTAAAAATAGGAGATGAAGTAGGTAAGATAATAGTTAAAGATAGTGATAATAATAAAGTTAAAGAAGAAGTATTAACAGTAACAGAAAATGTTGATAAGCTTAACTTTTTAGAACTCTTAGGAAAAACTTTAACAGATATGATGGTTGGTAATATGAATTTTGTGTAGATTAATCTCTTTAGGTTAATCTTTTTTAATTTTTAGAGCAAAAATAAATGAACAGTATATCATTTTTATAGGAGGTGTTATATTGTTATCTAAAATAAATTCAATTATTACAGAAAGTTATTTAAAAACCGCTAAAGAAAATTTATATTTTGAAAGAAAAAGAGCTAGGGTTAGTATGCAAGATTTAGCTAATGAGATAGCATCTTTCGCTAATGCGAATGGCGGAGTAATAGCAGTAGGAATAACTGATGATGGAAATATAGAAGGTTTTAATAATTATGGAATTAATAAGTTAAATGATTTTCAGAAAGTTATTACAAACTATTTAAGTCCAACACCTAATTATAAAACTGAGTTAATAGAAGTAGATAATATTAAAAATGAAAAAGATAATATTCTATTATTTCATATTGAACCTGCATTAAACTTTATTGTTAGAAATAATAAAGATGAAGTTTATTTAAGACAAGGAGATTCTTCTATAAAATTAAATGCTGAACAAGTAAGAAGTCTGGAGTATGAGAAAAGGGAAAGAAATTTTGAATCTGAAGTTTTAAATATGTCTAGTATTGATGATATTGATTTAGAAGTTATGGAAATTTATAAAGATAAAATAGGTGCTACTAATCTTTCTAATGAACAAGTGTTAAAAGCAAGAGGTTTTTTAGTTGAAGATAATGGGAAATTATGTTTTACGAAGGCAGGTATGCTTTTATTTGGTAAAAATCCATCAGTATATTTACCTAGTGCAAGAGTAAGGGTTTTAAAATTTGAAGGGACTAATTTTCAAGTAGGAACAGAGATGAATATAGTTAAAGATAGAACATTTGATAAATGTTTATATAGAATACTTGAAGAAGCAAGAGATTTTATTAATTCTCAGTTAAGAGAGTTTACACACTTAAACCCACAAGGTATATTTGAAACAGTTCCAGAATATCCTGAGTTTGCATGGTATGAGGGATTAGTTAATGCTGTAACACATAGAGATTATTCTAATACTGGAGAATATATTACGGTAAAATTATTTGATGATAGATTAGAAATATTAAGTCCAGGTAAGCTTAGTGGATTCGTGACTTTAGAAAATATGAAAACAGAACGATATTCAAGAAATCCTCAAATTGCAAGAGTTTTAACTGAGTTTGGTATTGTTAGAGAATTAAATGAGGGTGTAAAAAGAATTTATAGTGAGATGCAAAGGTTTTATTTAAAGGATCCAATTTATTCTGAGCCTAATCAACATTCGGTTTTATTAGTTCTTGATAATAATATAGTCATGAGAAGTAAAAGGAAAAATGAGACAATGTTAAAAAATAGAGAAATAGAACAGAAATGGGAACAATTAAATTATCAAGAAAGACAAGTATTGCAGGCAATATATGATAAAGGAGAAATTACATCATTAGAAGTTGCAGAGATAATTAAAAGAGGAAAGACAACTGCGGTTAAGTTGCTAAATAGATTAGTTGACTATGATTTGATAGTTTGGACAGGTACTACAAAAAAAGATAGTTATGGCAGGTACATTATTAAATAGTAATGTAACTATTTAATAATGTTTAGAGCTGTTCACTTCTGTTCAGAGCTGTTCACTTCTGTTCAGAGCTGTTCACTTCTGTTCAGAGCTGTTCAGTTCTGTTCAGATGCGTTCAGTTCTGTTCAGAGCTGTTCACTTCTGTTCAGAGCTGTTCAGTTCTGTTCAGATGCGTTCAGTTCTGTTCAGATGCGTTCACTTTAATTATGTGTTACAAAAATTATAAGATTAACTATTATTTTTAGTTAGTCTTTTCTTTACTTAATTTTACTTAACAAATTTAAAATAATTTGTAAATCGAACTCAACTATGCTATGATTACTTTATAAGATAAAATACAAGATGGAGGGTAGGATAATATGGTAAAAAAAGATGTTGTTGTAAAAAGTGTATCAGGATTACATGCAAGACCAGGTAGTAATTTAGTAGAACTTGCTCTTACATTTAACTCTGATATAAAACTTATTCATAATGGTAGTAGTATCAATGCTAAAGAAATACTAGAAGTTATGATGGGAAATATAAATTGTGGAGATAAATTAACCGTTGAAGTAGATGGTGATGATGAGGAAAAAGCACTAGATGCAATATGTGAATATATTGAAAAAGGTGAAGAATAGATGAAGTACTTAGGTAATAAAGTAGGTAATGGTCTAGCTTTAGGTAAAGTCTATATAATTAATACTAAAATACCAGAGTTAAAAGTTCAAAAACTAACAACAGATGAAGAACTTACAAAAGAAAAAGAAGCTTTAAAAGAAGTTTTAAATAGTGTTGTTAAAGATTATGAAGAATTAGAAACTAATGCCGTATCAGAAGATATAAAACAGTTATGTAATTTTTATAAGATTCTTTTAAATTCTAAGTCTTTAATAACTTCTATGGAAGAAGTAATAGATGAAGAAAAATGTAATAAATTAAATGCTATTACAAAAGTAATGAAAAGAAAAGCCGAGGAGTTGTCATTAGTTGATAATGCTTATTTAAAAGAGAGAAGTAAAGATATAGAAGATGTTACTAATAAACTTATTAGAAAAGCTTTAGGTATTAAAGAAGTAGATTTAAGTATTTTAACTGAAGATACTATTTTAGTATCAGAAGAAATTCCACCATCAGTTTTACTTTCCAATAATATAGATCATGTTAAAGGAATAGTCTCAGAAATAGGTGGTAAAACAAGTCATGTAGCAATACTTGCATCTACTCTTGGTATTCCCTCAGTATTTGGTATAAAAGAAATTAGTAAAACTTTAACAGATGGAGAATTAATCTATGTAAATGGTAATGAAGGGTTTATTGAAAATAATTTAACAGATACTAATATTAATGCTATTAAAGAGAAAATAAAAAAAGAAGAATTACTTAAAGCCTCATTGCAAGAAATGAAAGATAAACCATCTTTAACTAAAGATAATAAAAGCTTAGAAATAACTGCAAATGCTGGGGACTTATCAGAACTTGATAAATTACTTGAAGTAAATTCTGATGGAATAGGTCTATTTAGAACAGAATTCTTATTTTTAAATAGAAGTACTGCTCCTGAAGAAGATTACTTATTTAATGTCTATAAAACATTTGCAGAAAAACTTAATGGTAAACCATTAATTATTAGAACTCTTGATATTGGTGGGGATAAAAAATGTCCTTATATAGATATTGGTAAAGAACAAAATCCTTTCTTAGGATATAGAGCGATAAGATATTGTTTAGATAATAAAGAGTTCTTTAAAGTAAGTTTAAGAGCAATTTTAAGAGCAAGTCATTATGGTAATGTCATGATAATGTATCCTTTTGTTTCATCACTTGAAGAAGTGTATAAAGCTAATGAGATACTAGATGAAGCGAAAAGAGAACTTGCTAGTAAGAATATACCATTTAATAAAAATATTAAAGTAGGTATTATGATAGAAGTTCCTAGTGCGGCTGTTATTAGTGATATCTTAATAGATGAAGTGGATTTCTTTAGTATTGGTACTAATGATTTAATTCAGTATACAGTTGCAGTTGATAGATTAAATCCAACTGTTAGTAACCTTTATAGTTTCTATAATCCAGGAGTTATTAGACTTATTAAAAAGACTATAGATTCATCTCGTGATAAAAAAGATAAGTTTGTTGGTATGTGTGGAGAAATGGCTGCAGATCCCCTTGCAATTATCTTACTTGTTGGCTTAGGACTTCATGAGTTTAGTGTTAATGCTAGTATGGTTTTAAAAGTTAAGAAATTAATATCTATGATAGATAGTAAGGAAGCAGAGGAAATTGCAAACAAAGTACTAACTTTAAAAACTGCTAAAGAAATAGAAGCTTATTTAGATAGTAAAGCTAAGAAAATATATGGTAAATATTATTAAAAGGAGGAGATAAAAATGGCAAAAGATAATAATATTTTATTAGCAAGAATTGATAACAGATTAGTTCATGGACAAATAGTATGTCTATGGGCAGGGGCAGTAGGTGCAAACCTTATTGTTGTAGCAGATGATGAGACTGCAGAAAATGAAATAGATAAAAGTGTTATGAAAATGGCAGCATCATCACTTGGCTATGATACAAGATTTTTTACAATCCAGAAGACTATTGATATTATAGATAAGGCATCAGATGATCAACACATTTTATTGATATGTCAAACTCCTAAAGACTT
>CALVUV010000084.1 GCA_944363685.1 uncultured Bacilli bacterium | reverse complement strand
ATATAATGAGATGGGCTAATACTTGTATGGATTTTGTTTATAATGATTTAGGTTATAAAAAAGAACAAGTTTTACACGCAACTATTCACATGGATGAATTAACACCTCATATTCATTGTGTTGTTATACCACTTGTTAAAAAACTAGATAAAAGAACTAATACGGAAAGATATACTATTTCTAAAAAACAATATATTAGAGATAATATTCATTTGTCAGAATTACAAGATATTTATAATGTAAGATTAAAAGAAGCAGGTTTTGAATTAGAACGAGGTATTAAAGGTAGTGATGCAGAACACCAAAAAGTAAAAGAATTTAAAAAGACAACTAGATATTTAGAAAATAAAGTTATTACAATAAATAAAGGATTAGATAATGCTGTAAACGATTTTGAAGAAAAAATGAAAACTACCAAAAGCACTTTCATTGATAAAGAATATGTTAGAGTTAAAAAAGACACTTTTGATAGTATGAAAAATGTTATAAAAGAAAGTAAAAAAGTAATGGAATTTCAACCTAAAATGGAACAACTATTTAATGAAGTAGAAACTTTTACTAAAAGCCATCAAACATTAGAAAAAGAAAATAATAATTTACAACGAGAAGTAAAAGCACTTACTACAAGGAATCAAAACTTAATCAAAGAGAATAATGATCTTAAAGACTATTTAAAAGCCATTTTAGAAGCCATAAAACAATTTTTTAGGGAATTATTACAAATTGGTAATGACAAGACCAAAGATCGTACTACAAGCGAAATAAAGGACTATTATGACAATAAAGATTTTGATTCTAACGATGTTTATGATATTTCAAAAGGAACTACCAAAGAAGATGAATTATTTGATTATGCCGAAGTACCTAGTTATTTAAAAACTAGCAAAAAATCTTATCAAGAAAAAGATAAAGATGATTTTGAAATTTAATTTTAATGATTTAAAAAATAAGTTGAATTACTTTTATATGTAATTCTCTTTTTTATCTACACACTATCTAAAAACGTCTAAATATAGTATAATATTTAGTGAAACAAATAGTAATTTGTAGAGAGGTGATAACATGAGAATATTAATGATATAAGTCAGGCATAAACTTTAATTATGCCGAAAAATGGAGGCATGATATGTTAGAACTTAAAAATTTAAGTATATCTATTAGTGGTAGATATTTAGTTAAAAATTTAAACTTAGTATTAAATAATGGTGATAAACTTGCTATTATTGGCGAAGAAGGAAATGGGAAATCCACATTATTAAAAACTATTTTAGGAATATGTGAATATGCAGAAGTAAGTGGAAGCATTAATTTTAAGGGTAATCGTATTGGTTATTTAGAGCAATCCATAAATGAAGAAGATTTAAACAAGAAAGTTCATGATTTTTTATTTATAGATGAATATGATTATTACAATAAAGTTAATAATTTATATAAATATTTAGATTTAATTCATTTAAGTGTTGAAATATTGGAACAAAAAATAAACACTTTATCTGGTGGCGAAAAAGTAAAAATCAAAATCTTAAAACTATTATTAAATGAATATGATATTTTATTTTTAGACGAGCCTACTAATGATTTAGATATTGAAACTTTGAAATGGTTAGAAGAATTTATTAATAGTACAGATAAACCAATTATGTATGTTTCTCATGATGAAACACTATTATCTAATACGGCTAATGTTATTTTACATTTGGAACAAATAATGAAAAAATCTGATTGTAGACATACATTGTTAAAAATTGATTATAGCACTTATGCTGCACAAAGGATTAAAAAATTAGAACATCAGGCTCAAATTGCAAAGTCTGAAAAAAGGGAATTTAACAAACATCTAGAAAAATTGCAAAGAATCATGCAAAAAGTAGAATATCAACAAAATACCATATCAAGAGCTAATCCACATGGTGCTAAACTTTTAAAAAAGAAGATGCATTCTTTAAAATCACAAGAAAGAAAAATGGAAAATACTTTATTAACTGAAATACCGGATGTTGAAGAAAGTATTAATTTCTTTTTTGAAGATGTTAGTATTCCAAAATATAAGAATATAATTAATCTTAATATTGAACAATTAAAAGTATCTGATAAAATTTTATCTAATAATATAAGATTAGATGTAATAGGTAATACTCATTTATGTATTATTGGTAAAAATGGGATTGGTAAATCAATATTAATAAAAATAATTTATAATGAATTAAAAGATAGAACTGATATTAAGGTGGGATATATGCCCCAAACATATGATGATATTTTAAATAAATATGAATATGTTTTAGATTTTATTTCACCATATAGTAATAAAGAAGAAATTACGAAAGCAAGGATGCTTTTAGGCAATATGAAATTTACGCAAGAAGAAATGATTGGTAAAATAAAAGATTTGAGTAATGGAACAAAAGCAAAATTATTTCTTGTTAAATTAGTAATAGATAAATGTAACGTTTTAATACTTGATGAACCTACTCGAAATGTTAGCCCTTTATCTAATCCAGTAATTAGAAAAGTATTAAGTAAATATAATGGAACGATTATAAGTGTATCTCATGACCGAAAATATATTAATGAAGTAATAGATAATTTATATATTTTAACAGAAAATGGATTAATCAAAATTTTAAATCATAATTATTAAATAATAATAAGTTAGTAAAATAGTTTTTATTAATTTATTTAGAAGTTTTAGACAGTCTTTACTATGTTTTATAGTTCTATGTATTCGAGCTTTTTAGCTCGATTTTTCTTTATAAAATAATATTTAGAAATTTTTAATGAACGAAAGCACTGATAATCTTTTTATAATTATATATAATCTTATTGGAGTGATATAATGAAGCTAATTGAAAATGAATATTGTGAATTAAAAAGTATATTAACTAAATTGATTAAAAAAGGCACCTGTAATTAGGTGCGTGTCCATATATATTGTCATGTTTAATGCAACATAAAAAGCTAAGTTTCTAAATAAAAACTATCTTAGTTTGTTAATTTTAATTCATGTTAATAAGTGGGAATTCTAGAAATTATTTCTTGGTGTTCTGTACTTCCTAAGTATTCTTTTGTGTAAGGATTTTCAATAAATAATTTATCATATTTTAACTCTAATATTTTTTCGACTGAATTATCAATTTCTTCTATAGCTATTGTACCATTTGCAATTGCATTTGTTATTATTTCAATTGTTTCATTATCAAAATCAGGCATTAAGAGAATATCTACTCCGGCATTAATAGCATTTATATAGATTTCTTCTTCTGTATATTCATTGGTTAGAGCATCCATATTTAGAGCATCTGTTATAACTAAGCCGTTATAACCTAATTCATTTTTTAATAAATCAGTTATTATTTCTTTAGATAAAGATGCTGGGGTATCATCTTTCGTTATACTAGGAACAGCTAGATGGCCAATCATGATGACGTCGGCTCCATTATTAATTGCTTCTATAAATGGTTTTAATTCTAAATTCATTAATTCTTCTTTTGTTTTCGTAATAACAGGTAAAGTATAATGGGAATCTTCGGATGTATTACCATGGCCTGGAAAATGCTTGTATACAGAAATAATACCAGTACTTTCTTGTCCTTCGGCAAAAGATAAAGCCATTTTTGATACTAAATCGCTAGTAGTGCCAAAAGACCTATCCCCTATTACTGTATTTTCTTTGTTTGAATATATATCTAAAACAGGGGCAAAATTCATATTTATGCCAAAAACTCTTAATTCTTCGCCCACTACTTTTCCAACTTCATAAGAAAGCTTTGTATCTTTGGTTAATCCTAAATGATACATAGATGGAATATTTGTTACTTTAGCATCACTTAATTTTTTAATTCTTAATACTCTTCCACCTTCTTGGTCAATAGAAATAAACATGGGAATATCACTAGTACTATTAATATCCTCAATTAATTTTTTAGTTTGTTCATAACTTTTAATGTTATCACTAAAAAGAATAAAGCCGCCTGGTTTTACAGTATTTAAATTATTTAATAAATCCTCGTCTAAAGTAGTTGTTGTATCAGAAACAATTAGCATTTGCCCTATTTTTTCTTCTATCGTCATTTCACTTAATTGTTCTTCAACCCATAAATCTTTTTCGTTTACTTCTTCTTCTGGTGGTTCTGTTTTTTCTTTTTCTTCAACAAATGTTGCAGATACAATAAGAGTTAATATTGTTAGTACTATTAATAAACAGGAAAGTAACTTTTTCAAATCAACACCTTCTATCTATTTTATTATACACAAATTATATTCATCTATAACCATCACTTACAACATATTTTTCCTTTTTAAAATATAAGCGATAATTAAGGATAATAAAACGGAAAATAAAATAATTAAGATAAAACTAAATGGTGAATCGCCAATACTTCCTAATGGTACATTCATGCCAATAAAAGATGCTACCATAGTTGGTATGGAAAACACAATTGTAATACCTGCTAAAAATTTCATGACATCGTTTAAGTTATTAGAAATAATAGTGGCATAAGTATCCGTCATGCTTGATAATATTTCCCGGTAAATCGAAGCTGTTTCAATCGCCTGTTTGGTTTCAATTAAAGCATCTTCTAGTAATTCTTCATTTTCTTTTGTTATTTCTATAATCGTTCCCTTAGCAATCTTTTCTAGAGCTATTTCATTGGCTTTTAGTGATGTAATAAAATATACTAATGTTTTTTCTACATTTAATAGATTTACTAATTCTTTATTATTCGTTGATTTTAATAACACTTTTTCTTTACTATCAATATATTCATTAATGCCAATTAGTTCTTTTTGATAAATGCCAGCGACCATAATAAAAATCTGGAAGATAAAATTGGTCTTCTCTTTTGTTTTAAAATCTTCGATTTCATTATCTTTAAAATAATCTAAAAATGGTTGCTCTTTTAAAGAAACAGTTATAATATAGCCTTTTTCACTAATTATGATTCCTAATGGGTTGGTTTTATATTTATGTTTATAATTGTTATCTGCCAAATATGGCGTATCTAATATTATTACTGTTTCTTCATTTCTTTTTTCAATTCTTGGAAGTTCTTCTTCATCTAGTAATTTAATAAATATTTCTTTATCTATCTGTGTGTTTTCAACTACTGCGTTTATTTCTTCAGAAGTCGGATTAATTAAATCAATCCAACTTCTTTTTTTTATTATGTCAGTATTTATTAATTTTTTATTTTCTACTTCATATATCTTTAACATATTATCACCTTCTTTTATTGTATCACATTATTCATCTTTTTTTCGTAAAGTTTATAATTTTTTTAAAATATTATCTCCATTTATAATGATTGTCAGTTCTTTTTGAATTTTATCTAAATCACGTACGATTTTGTTATATTCTTTTGGCGTTTTAAATTCTTCGTTTTCAATTACATAAATTAAATATCTACTTGCCGCTACAACTAAAAGTTGTTTTGATAATTCTTGCACTTCTAAGCCTTTAAATTTCTTTTTCCATAGTTTATAAGCTAAATAGGCATTAAAATACCAATAATGAATATCTAATACCTCATCATAATAACTTTCTACTAAATCCATATCTTCTTTTTTGTAGCAGATAAAATATACCTCTACATTTTCTTCTTTAATCTTGTACATATGTTCGCCTCTTTTCTATGCATCCATCATAATACTTTTTATTTGATTTGTCAAAAGACGAATAGTATTTAATTGGTGCTTCAAATTGATAAAAGGTTATTGCAAATTTGCATTTTGATTGATGAAATTA
>CALVUV010000083.1 GCA_944363685.1 uncultured Bacilli bacterium | reverse complement strand
CCAACTTTTTCTGATGTTTATGCTACTATTAGAGGTAGACTTATGTCTATTACAGAACAAACTAGAGAAAAAGATATTATTCAAAGACTTGAACTTAAAATTAGACCATTAACTAGAGAATTAAAATTCTATTTTGATGGTAAAACTACTATTACAGCAGATAGTGATTTTATGGTATTTAATATAAAAGAATTTATGAATTCTGATACTAATATTAGAAATGCTTTATTCTTCAACATTTTAAAATATGCTTGGGGATTATGTCTTGATCCTGATGTTAATACAATCCTTATGGTTGATGAAGCACACGTATTATTATCTAATAACAATGAACAAGGAGCAGACTTCCTTGCTCAAGTACAACGTCGTGCCCGTAAATATAATTCAGGTACAATAATTATTACGCAACAACCTAGTGACTTTTCTGCAGAAAGAGTAATTACTCAAGGAAAAGCAATATTTGATAACTCATCATATTATCTAGTTATGGGTCTTAGAAAACAAGCAGTTGAAGACTTATCACTTTTAATAGATTTAAATGAAAATGAAAAAGATAGTATTAAACGTTATTCTCAAGGTGAAGCATTATTTGTTTGTGGTAATAGAAGAATGCAAATAAATGTTGTTGTTACTAATGATGAATTAGAATCATTTGGTTCTGGTGGCGGCTTTTAGTTACAGTTAATTCGCAGTAAGGTGGTGATAAAGTTGAAAAAAGAAAAAGACAAATATAAAAATTGGCAATTAAAACTTATTACAATTGGTTCTCTTTTTTCTGTTTTTCTAATTTTATTAGTACCTTTTTTTCATAATTTTAAAACTGAAACTAAATCAGTAGAATCTTATGTAGCATTAGGAAGTGCTGAAGAAAAGTATTATGATAGATTAGAAGAAGTATCTAATGAATATAGAAATGAAGAGAAAGATTTTTCTAGAGAAGTTATTACAGCTACTTTTACAATTTTAAAACTAAGTATTGAAGACTTTGATTTTGGTGATATGACAAAAGGGAGAATGAGAGAAGTAGCAGACTTAATGCTTGATCAGGTAAATCATGAGGATGGTACTATTACCTTTACTCCTAAAACAGAAGATGGAGTTAAAGATGCCTTACCTGGTTATTTTAAAGGTATTGATTCTAGTCTTTCTGATGCAACTTGTGATAGAATGGCAGAAGATGTTTATGATTATATTGAATCATATGAAGCTTTGATAAACTTTGGTCAAGGTGAAACAGATCCATGCATTAGTACTGGTAATACTCAAGCTTTAGTCTTTTTAAATATGACAGAAGAACAATTTATTGCAACTATTGGACCTATAGCTCAAGCTGACTATAGCAGAACAGGAGTTTTTGCTTCTTTGACTATTGCTCAAGCGATTTTAGAAAGTGGTTGGGGAAAGTCAGAATTAGCCCAAAAAGCCAATAATTTGTTTGGTATTACTTGTGGTAGTTGGGATAATTGTATTACTTTATGGGGTAGAGGATGGCGTGTTTTTGCTAATGTTGAAGAAGGAGTACAAAATCACTCTGAAATAATTTCAAATGATTCAATATACCCAGGTGCCTTAAGTGCAACTTCTAGTAAAGAACAACTTAATTTAATTGCTGATATATATGCACCACCATCAGATGGTAATCATAATTATAGAGGACTAGTAACCCAATTAATGAATCAGTACGATTTAGAAAAATGGGATGTACCTATTAATACTAATTCAGATCTTTGTTATACAGGTGCGACAGAGTGGACTATTAGAACAGTAGCGCCAACAGCAAATGACCCTGCCTTTACTGTTAAAAGTGATAATAGAGGTCAATGTGTTTGGTATGTTCAAGCTAGAGTTTATGAAGTAGCTCTAGAATTAGCAGAAAAAGGAATTATTGAAAGTACTCAAGCAGATCTTATAAGAAGTAAAATATATTCTGTCTATGCAAATGCTGGTGATTGGATAGGTGCTAGTCAAAATATTATGCCAACTAGTACTAATATAAATGATTTAAGAGCAGGTGCTATTATTGTTTGGACTAAATCTGGTGGCTATGGTCATGTTGCCTTTGTAGAAGAAGTAACTAGTGATAGTGTAACTATTACTGAAGGTTGGGCTACTAACACTACAAGTTGTCCTAGTAATTGGAATTGTATAAACTTTAATAACAAGACTATGAGTATTGATGAATTCTATAATAGTTATGGACCACATTATACTGGTAACTATAATTTTAGTGGTTATGTTTTTCCATTAGAATAGAAAGATGGGTGATTTAATGAAAAAAAGAAAATTTTTACTTTTAATTATTTCTGTTTTTCTATTATCTGGTTGTAGTGCCGAATATAACTTAACTATTAATGAAGATACAATGGAAGAAGATATTAATGCTATTTTTGATAAAGCAAGAGAAAGTGAATATGCTAGCAATATGGAACAAATTAGAAGAACAGCATATTATAATTTCGATACTAGAGAAAATGAGTATTATACATTTAATAAAGATGAAGATGAAAATAATATAATACTAAATTATAAATATAGATATACAGATAATAATTTATATAAATCAGAAGCTTTTAGTAGATGTTATTATAAACGTATTGTTAATGTTACTGATGATTACATTACTATAAGTACAGATAATCAAGTCGCTTGTCTTTATAAAGATGGAGAAAAAGAAATAGATAATATTACTGTTAATATAAGAACTAATCTAAAAGTAGAAGAGAATAATGCTGATGAAGTAAATGGTAATATTTATACTTGGTATATAAATGATCAAAACTATACTGATAAACCTATTAATATTAAAATAAAAAAAGAAAGAGTTACAACCCCTATAGAAATTGGATTAGTACCAACTATATTTATTATAATAATTGTCATTATACTAATAATATTTACAACCTTTGTTGTAATAACTAAAAATAAGAAAAATAATAATTTAAAATAAAATAATATAAATCGTAATAAGGGAGGTGGTAAAATGCCAGAAGAAGCAGTAGAATATTTAGATGATAATGAAAATAATGAAGAATCTTCTTCTAATTCATCTCCTAAAAATAATACTAATAATATTATAGATATTAATGAATATAAAAGTAGAAAAAATTCATCAAAATCTAGTGACTCTAAAAATGATTCCCTTAACTTAAGAAATAGAGTAGGTAATACTATAAAAAGAGGTATTACTAATAAAGCGATGGATAAAGCTTCCCAAGCACTACCTGCCATAGGTGCTATAAATACTGCTAATAACATAAGAAAAATGGCTGTAGCAAGAAGAAAAGGTGTAGCTGCTACTAATAATACTGAAGTAAATGGTGAAACTGAAAATACTGAAGATAATGCCACTGTTAATACTACAGATAATGTTGTTGAAGATAATAATAGTGAAAAACCAACATTTAATCCTTTAGCTACTATTTTTGGTTCAAAAAATAGTTTTATGAGTAGATTTAGCTTTTGGGGAAAGATATCTTTACCTTTAAAAATTGCTATAATAGCTGGACCAGCTCTTTTTGCAATTCTTCTTCTTTTAATAATTTTAGCTATTCCTTTAGGTGCTCATAGTAGTTTGTTAAGTCTAGATACAGGAATAAAAAGTAATAGTACAGGAACAATTGACTATGGAGATTATGTTTTATCTTCAGATGGACATCAAATATTACATGAACCTTTAAGTAGCTTTTTAGAAAGTAAGGGAACTAGTCTAGAAGAGTTTAATAACTTAATTGCCTCTAATGTAGAAGATGCAGGCTATGGAACAAGAGCAGGAGTAGTATCTGCTGCTGTAACTTTAATCGCTGAACTTGGAAATAATTATGGTGTTAAAATTCCTTATTTCTGGGGTGGTGGTCATGGTGTTATAGCAAATGGTGCAGATGGTTCTTGGGGAAGTAGTGCTTGTCATACATATGCTAATGGTAATTCATATAATTATTGTGGATTAGACTGTTCTGGTTTTGTTCCTTGGGCTATATATAATGGTGGCTTTAATATTTCTCCTTTAACAACAGGTGGTTTTCAAAGTCTACCAGGAGCACATAGAGTAACCTTAACAGATAGTGCTATCCTACAACCTGGTGATTTATTAGAATCAAGTGGACATATTGTCTTAATTGTTGGTATTGAAGGAAATCAATATGTCTGTGCTGAAGCATCAGGTAATACAACAGGAGTCTTATTTACAAGAAGATCATTTGATGAACCAAGATATTGGGGTGTTAATATGGATGGATTCTATAGTTCACAAGTAAGGAGCTAAGATATGAAGAGTAAAATTTTAATATTAATATTTATAATTTTTATGATGTGTGGTTGTACTGCTGAAGTTAATCTAGAAATAACTAAAGATAAAATAAATGAAAGTACATCAATCACTGCTTATGAAAATGTAATCTATACTAAAGATATTTTAAGAACTTCATTTAGAAATTATATTCCTATATATGCTAGTGACGTAATAGTTGATACTATGCCTGATGAAGCATCACCAGGTGTTACATATTATGAAAAAGAAGAACAAGATTTAGGTAATGGCTATATTTTTACTTATAAATATAATTTTGATATAGATGAATATAAAAATGCTAGAACTATTAAAGATGGTTTTAATTCTTATAATGTTTCTTTTAATAAGAGAACAGAAACTCTTTCCTTATCTACAGATAATGATGGATTAATTTATTTTGAAGACTATCCTCTTCTAGAAGAAGTTAGAATTAATATTAAAACAGATTATGAAGTATTAGAAAATAATGCTGATAGAGTAGATAATAATACTTATACTTGGATATTTACTAAAGATAGTAATAAAAATATTAATATGGTAGTAAATATGGATGATACACCTAATAATATTTTAAGACTTGATAATACTGATATAATTGTTATAGTATCTATAATAGGAATAATATTTGTTATTTGTCTTATTTTAATAATAAAAAACGTAAGGAACAATAAATTATAATTAATTTATTGTTTGCAAAATGCGAAAATACTGGTATAATAAGCGTAGATTTTGAAAAGAGGGATTGTTATGAAGTTAAAATTTAGAGCTGATAAAGACGATATAATGATCTTTTTAGTGTTTGCAGTATTCCTTCTATATATAGTAGCGATAGGGGTTGTTAATTTACATACTTTTGCAACAGAAGGATATTTTAGTGGACTTAATCCATTTCCTGCTTTTACTCCTAGATTTTTATGGATAACGTTAATAATTTATTTTCTAGCTTTAATAGGAATGCTTGTTAGTGTTAAGTCTTACTTTTTTGAAATGGAAAAAGGTATAGGATTTACTACTGAGAAAAAAGATAAGGGATATTCTAGATGGGCTAAAGATAAAGAGATGAAAGCAGAACTTTCAATGGTAACACCACAGCAAGAAACTAGTAATGCAGCAGGAGTTCCTTTAATACTTAATGATAAAGAAGCTTGGGTTGATAATGGTGAATATCATACTTTAGTTATTGGTTCTACTGGTTCAGGTAAAACTCAAACTGTTATTAAACCAACAGTTAAACTACTTGCTAAAGCAGGAGAATCTATGATTATAACTGACCCTAAAGGTGAGATTTATGAAGCGACTGCTAATATGCTTAAAGATAAAGGATATGATGTCCAGATATTAAACTTCCGTGATCCTCAAAACGGTAGTAGTTGGAATCCTCTATCTATGCCTTATAGAATGTATAAGAATGGTAATCAAGATAAAGCGATTGAGTTACTTGATGACCTTGCTTTAAATATTTTATATGATGAATCTAGTAATAATA
>CALVUV010000082.1 GCA_944363685.1 uncultured Bacilli bacterium | reverse complement strand
CTGTTATGCTCTAACAGAGTTAGTCTTAACCATTTTTGATACCTCTAATGTAACAAAACTGGTTAAGTCTAACTCTGTTAGAGCATAACAGTTATAAAACATTAAGGACATATCAGTTACATTGGATGTGTTAAAACTACTTAAGTCTAGGGATGTTAAACTATAACAACTAGTAAACATATAGCCCATTCCTGTAACTCTCGAAGTATTAAAATTACTTAAGTCAAGTTCTGTTAAACTAGTGCATGCCCAAAACATAGAGTCAAAACTTGTAACTTTTGAAGTATCAAAACTACTTAAATTCACCTTAACCAAATCATCACAATAAGTAAACATCATTCTCATATCAGTTACATTTGAGGTGTCAAAATTACTTAGATCTAATTCTTTAAGACCAGACTGCATAAACAATCTACTCATATTCGTAACCAAACTAGTATCCAAATAACTTAAGTCAATAGTGGTACAGCTAGAAAATTTTTGAAAATAATTGCTCATGTCATAATTAGCCACAATTCTTCCATTCGCACCTATCGTTACTTTATAAGTTCCTGAGCCTGTCCCATCATCTTCAACATAGGCTATCACACTTCCGTTTTGTTTTTCAGATATATCCCAACTTTCTATTACCCCTTCTGGTATGTTGGTATCTCCTTTCGTTACGATACTTGTAACACTGCTTTGATAAGTAGAAGAATGAAAATCCTCACTACCTACTGTTCTCATCATTCGATCTTCTTTCGATAAACCATCTAATCCATAAACATTAATTCTAACACTAAAAACGAGTCCTCCTCCATCACCTTGTGGATTATATTCATCACTCACCCACATTCTTAATCGATAATCATTATCTTCACTTGAATTCATACTTCCTTCATATAAACTCATCTCTCCTGCTGGTCTTCCTGTATAACTATTAGCTATGCTCTCTTCGTTATAAGTAGTTGGATTCATTAAAGGTTCTTCACTCTCTCCATTTAATTTTGTAAGATATAATTTAATATATTTCCCATCAATCTTTCTTGCACTACTATCCGTTACATCTTTGGCACTAATTTCATAATTAATGTTTGTATTTCCAACTATAGTACTAGAAATATTAAAGTCGAAATATTCTCCTTGTCTTAATTGAGACATTCCTACTTCATCACTAATGGGTAAGGCATTATTGATATTAATGACATTATCTGTTTCCGTATAACGCATGACGATTTGTCCTGTCGTAATAGTATTTACTTTTTCTCCTATTTTACTATACTGGAAAGCGGCATAACTGACTCCTCCTATTGCTACTACTAATACTACTAATAGTATAAAAGCTAGTATCGTTCTTTCCTTTCTTTTCATTTCTTTATGCATCTCTTCTTCACTCCTTCTTATCAATATCTTTCTCTTTTTCTCTTGAATCTATTAATTTTATTCTAGCACATAAAATCTTGTTTCAAAATAAAAAGAACAGGAATCTTTCATCCTATTCTTCCTTTTTGGCACGATAAAAAGAGTTAGATCATTACTTAATTGTTCTAAATGACCCCCCCCCGCGAATTTACATTTTGTTAACTGTTCCATTTTTATCCACTTCTTTCTGTAAAATGACGTGTAGAATGACGAATTATTTTATCCCAGAATTGACGAATTATTTTACCCTGAGAAATTAAATTAATCATATCTACTTTTTCTTTCTTTTATCTTTATTTAATTATATCTTATAATTATTTTTTCATCAACAACAAGTATATAAATAGACAAAGTTTTTACACTTTGTCTATTTATATATATTAATCATTTCTTCGACTATATCTAATACATCTTCTGCATATTCTACTATATTTGAATCAGCTTCTCCCATGTCAGGACATATACGATTATACAACTTATAATCATAACCATTATTTTCTTTTAAATATTTAATTATTGTATCTATTTTATATAATATTTCATTTTCCCTATTCATTTTATCATTCCTACAGTATTACCTCATATTTTGATTCCATTATAGTCTCATTACTTATTATTTTTTCTCGCTTTTGAAACCCTAACATTAAAGATGATGATACTATCTTATTTATTTTTCTTGGTATTCCTCCACTTATATTAAATATCGCGGTATATCCACTTTCTTCTATTATTTCTCTTTCACATCCTGCATATTTTAGTAAACTCCTTATATATTCTTTTACTTCTTCTAAACTTAAAGAACTTAGTTGATAATTAACTACTATTCTCTGCCTTAATCCTTCAAATATTGTTCGTCTTAATATATTATTTTTAAAACTTTCTTCTCCCAACATTATCATTATAAATGTTTCATTCACACCATAATCACTTTCTATTAAATATTGTATTTCTTCTAAAGCCGATAGTTTTATATTTTGAATATTATCGATTACTATTACTACTTCTTTTCTATAATTAACTTTCAAATTTATTATCGCTTCTTTTACTCTTTCTTCTAATAAACTCTTAAAATAATTCCCTGCATCTACTCCTAACTCTTTCGCTATCTGTAGTAGTATCTCAAACTGTCCCATATTAGTTGCTGTTACTTGAACTATTTTATATAGATCCTTATTTAAATTTTCTAAATAACATTTTAGAGTATAAGTCTTACCCATTCCTGGAGGTCCTACAAACAATCCTATTCCTTTTATTTCTTCTAGATATTTTAATCTAAAATACATATTATTATAACTACTACTACCATAGGCTTTTTCTTTATTAAACTTATCTACAAATGGATTTGTTTCTAGCCCATAATAACTAAGATACCTCATCTTGATCCCCTAATTCTATTACATCTTCTTCCTTATTGACTATTTTCGAATAATCTATTCTATTTTCTCTTTTTACTTTACTATTCTCTTTTCTATTTAATTTTCTAACCTCACTTTTTCTCTCTTCTTTTTCATATACCCACATTTTTTCCATATTACTTATATAATATCTAATTGTAACCGTTTCATCTGCATAAATACTTTCTACTTCATATAATTCATTATTTATACTTATAACACCGTCTTTACTTACTTTCCTTTTTATCTCATGCATAAATGCTTCTTCTATTTTCTCTTCTTCTAATCTTCTCCATTTTGTCTTTTCTATTCCTTTATGCCATACATTATTTGGGGTATCTCCTAGTTCTCTATGCTCTTTATTTATATAATCATTAAATAAATACTCCTCATAATCCTTTTCTAAATCCTCTATGCTTTTAAAATTGTTCCAATTTTTAGCATTCATCCATCCTTCTTTTATTGTTTTAAAACATCTTTCTACTTTCCCCTTGCTTTCCGGATCATAGGGATGTGTATGAGTTAATTTTATTCCCAATCTTGCACCTATTAATGATAATTGTTCATTCTTATAACTCTTCCCATTATCTAAATATATCTGTTTTGGTATTCCATATGTTTTTATTGCTTTCTTTAATGTTTTTTGAACATTGATGGCACTATCATTTAAATAAAATCCATGACCTACTACTAATCTAGAATTATCATCTATAAAATGTATTAAATAGGTTCTATACTTTTTCCCATCTATTGTTATATATGGTCCATATGTGGTATCTCCTTGCCACACATCATTAGGATATTCTTTTTCATATCTTCTTCTTTCCGTTCTAGTTGCCACACTCCTTTTTAAATCATTATGTTTCAAATATCTATAAAAACTTCTTATACTTATGTTTTCATTGATATATCCATCCTTAACTACTCTCTTATACATATTTTTTGTTGTCATTTTAGGATATTTACCTCTTAAATCAATTAAATACTCTATTACATCACTATTTAATTTCCTTGATTCATTCTTATCTTTTCTTTCTTTTGTTTTTAATTTATTTAATCCTTCCCTTTGGTAATGATAATACCATTTCTTTATTGTGTGGGGACTATATTTATAACTTTTTCCCTTAAAATAGTATTCTTTTTCTGCTAACTCTTTAAAATCATTAAAAGTTATTTTGTCTCCACTCAAAAACCTCTGAAGTAATGGACTTATTACTCCATATCGAAATAAATCACTTCTTCCATAATCTTCCATATATTTTTCACCTCAGAAGATATATTAAAAGAAAGGTTAAAGCTTATAAAGGAAAAAGTTATGTTGGTATTTTCTTAAGAAAATACATTTTATTTACCCTCTCATATAAGTCATCATATAATGCCTTGTTTATCAAATATTTTAATGCTTCTCTTATACTAGACTTTATTGTTGTCAAAAGATATCTTAAATGTACTAAAAATCTCTTCATCCATTGATACAATATCTGTCTTGATATTTTCAACCTTATTGCTAAATTACTTATTCCTACTTCTTTAAGAATTTTTTCTATACAGATTCTATAAATATACGTTTTTTCATGTTGGTAATATGGTATTAAAAAATATGGTATTAATGCATGGGTTCTACCACAATTTTTACATCGTACTCTTTTTATTTTTATTTTAAAGTATTTATTATATACTATTACATTCCTTTCATAACTACCATATCCAATAAGTTCATCACTTTCACAACAAGGACATTCTATATAGCCATAATTATATTCTTCTTCATATTTTTTTATTTCTCTTTTTACTATATTTATTTTATTTAAATTATACACTTTGCTTCTGTATTTAAAGGCTTGTAAATTGTTATTGACTTTTTCGTTATTTAGCATTATCATATAATCACCTTGTTTGGTAGGAAGTAACTGTTGTTGTGGTGACTTTGAGTTACTTCTTTTTTTGTTCTATATGATATCAAATATTTTTATAATTTGAAACAAAAAAGAGATATATACAAGTAATTATATCAGTATATATCTCTTTATTTTTGTTTTATCTAGGATAAATTAATTTGTCATTTTCTTATATTTCCAGTAGAAAAAAGTTTGTCATTCTACACTTCTTTCTTTCTAACTATATTTTACTGATTTTTTCTTCCATTGACAAGTTTTTATTTTTCTTCTGCTTGCAAAATGGCTAAGAAAGCTTCCTGTGGTACTTCCACACTACCTATCTGCTTCATTCTCTTCTTTCCTTCTTTTTGCTTTTCTAAAAGTTTCTTTTTTCTTGTAATATCTCCACCATAGCACTTCGCCAAAACATTCTTTCGCAAGGCCTTAATATTACTTCTTGCAATAACTTTACTTCCAATACTCGCTTGAATAGGAACTTCAAACAATTGTCTTGGAATCACTTCTCTTAACTTTTCAACAATAGCTTTTCCTCTTTTATAAGCAAAATCTTTATGAATGATCATACTAAGAGCATCCACCATTTCTCCATTTAATAAAATATCCATCTTTACTAAATCACTTGGAAAGTAACCAACCAATTCATAATCAAAAGAAGCATATCCTCTCGTAATAGATTTCAAGCGATCGAAAAAGTCATATACAATTTCTGCAAGAGGTAATTGATAATCAAGACACACTCGTGAAGTATCCAAATAACTCATATTTTGAAATACCCCTCTTTTTTCCTGGGCTAACTCCATAATAGGACCAATATAATCTTTTGGTGTATAAATATGCACTTTAACAAAAGGCTCTTTGATTTCTTTAATTAAAGTACGATCGGGTAATTTATTTGGAGCATCTACCATGACAATACTTCCATCATTTTTTAAAACTTCATACACAACCGAAGGAGAAGTAGCAATCAAATCAATACCAAATTCTCGTTTGATCCGCTCAATGGTAACATCCATGTGCAAAAGGCCTAAAAAACCACACCGGAAACCAAATCCTAAAGCAAGAGAAGTCTCTGGTTCAAAAGTTAAAGCCGCATCATTTAATTTTAACTTAGAAAGTGCTTCCCGCAAGGCTTCAAAAGCATTGGTCTCAAGCGGATATAACCCACAATAGACAACACTTTTC
>CALVUV010000081.1 GCA_944363685.1 uncultured Bacilli bacterium | reverse complement strand
TACCTGGGGGGGGGCAATTTAATAGTAAACTAAGTAATAAAATTACTTTCTTTCATAGTGTAAGAAGAATAGAATAGGTGTGTTCTATTCTTTTTTGTGTGTAATTATGAAGGGAGTAATTATAATGAAAGATAAAAAGAAGAAAATAACAGTAATAATTATAAGTATATTGATTGTATTAATTCTATTACTAGCATTAACTTATGCATACTTTTCTACACAACTATCTGGTAAAGATCAAATAGTAAAAGTAGGAGAGTTAGAATTAGTATTAGATGAGACAAGTGAAGGGATAAGTTTAGATAATGCAGTAGGTATAAGTGATAGTAAAGGAATGTCTTTAGATGGTTCAACTTTTGAGTTAATTAATAATGGAAGTAATGCAGTTGATTATACAATATATTTAGATGATAATACTGTAGGAGAGACAGATGTAAGAATAGATGATAAGTATTTAAAATACAATCTTAATAAAAATGGAACTAATAGTGGAGCGACATTACTTACCAAGATAGGTTCTAATCCAAATAGAGTATTAGATAGCGGAACAATAGAAGGAAAGACTACTAACAAGTATAAATTAAATTTATGGATAACAGATGAAGTAGATGGTAATTATAGTGGTCAAGTATTTAGTGGTAAGTTAAGAGTAGAAGTAAGTCAAGAAAGAGAAAATGTTTCAGAAACACTACTAGCAAATATACCTGATGAAAATTTATATGATGATGGAGAGGATACATTTATAACTGGAACTGAACCTAATAATTATATATGGTATTCTGGAAAATTATGGAGAGCAGTATCTATAAATAATGAATCAAAGACAGTTAAATTAGTGACACAATGGAATATAGGTACAGTTAATTATAATGCAAGTAATCAGATTAATTTTGAAGGCAGTTATATGGAGATGTGGCTTAATGATAAAACAGCAGATGGTTTTCTTGGTAATTTAAGAAATCCTGAAGCTTTTATCAAGATGGATAGTAAATGGAATGCTAGTATGATAACGGATAACAGTAAACCTCCTTCAGAAGAAGATGGAGGAACAATAGTAGAAGTTGCAGTCGGTTTATTAAACTATTATGAGTATCAGACAAGTTATAGAGGAACAAGTCCTTCTACTGGTTATTTAAATAATGGACTTTATTGGTGGACTTTAACACCATATACTGCTACTTCTTTGCGAAGCGTATACAGTAATGGTAGTGTAAGTCACAATTCTCCACTTAATATATATGGAGTAAGACCATCACTAAATTTAAAACCTGAAATAAAAGTAGTATCAGGAAGTGGCACTGAAACTAATCCTTATCGTTTAATGGGAGATAATGATAGTAATTTAGAAGGAATGAAACTTAATACAAGGTATAGTGGAGAATATATAAAATTTGGAACAGGAGAAAATAATTTATATAGAATAGTAAGTCATGAAACTGATGACCTAACTAAGATTGTAAGTGCAGAACCATTAAAAGAAAATGGAACATTTAAAGGTATATCATTTGGAAATAATGTATATTATTCAAGTACAAATACAATAGGGAGTTTTCTAAATGGAGAATATTTGACTAGCGGTAATTATTTAACAAGTGAACAAGTAAATATGATAGAAGATAGTACTGTTTGGTATTTAGGTATGGTAGAAAATGGTACATTATATAAATTATCTAAATATACAGATGCAAATGGAACATCATTAACATCAAGTACTACTGTAGCGAAAGTAGGATTGTTAAGGTATGGAGAGTTAATGTCAGGACAGTTTGAAAGATATGCATTAAAGGGTGGAAGTACTGGTTCAGGATTAACAGCAAGTTATTGGACGCTAACACCATCTAGCACTACTAATCTACGTATTATTATTAATAGTGGTGATAGTAATAGTTCATCATTAACTAACATATATGGAGTTCGACCTTCTTTAAATCTAAAATCTAATGTTATAATAACATCTGGTGATGGTACTAAAAATAACCCCTTTGAAATAAAATTAAATAATTAATAAAAGAGAAGTGATAAATCATTTCTCTTTTGTGACTATTCTTAACTTTTCATAATTTTCTAATCCTTTAGAACTACCTTCTGGAAGTAAATATATATAATAAGATTTAAGTCTTGGTCTAATAAACTTTTCTGTTTTAATAGATGGATATATTGCTAATATATTGTTTTCTTTATCAGTAACAACTATATCTAATTTTTGACAAACAAAATAAGTGTTAATCATTTTCTTTTTAGGATAACATAAACCTTCTTTAATAGGATATAAGTAAAATCTATATCCTTTAATTCTATCTTTAAAGCTTGTTAAAGTATTTATTTTTAATTTCTTATTATTATCAGTAATTATATACCTATTCATTGTAATCACCTGTTTTTATAATAACATTAATTACATTATTTATCTATTGTTAATTGAAAAAAATTAATTATTATGATAATCTTAGGATAAGAGGATGTGTATAATAATGGATAATAAAAATGAAAATAGTAGTTTAGCTAATTTGTATGGGACAAATAATAATGTAAATTCTAGTCCTACAAATTTTAATCAAAGTGTGAATTCTAATATTCAAAATACTAATCAGGTTAATGAACAGGTAAATCATCCTGATAATATTAATCAAGTTCCTAATCAAACAATTAATAATTTTCAAAATAATACTCCTAATAATAATTCTGTTCCACCAATAGATAGTTTGACAGAAGAGGATAAAAAGAAAAATGAAATAATTGATAGTTATATCTATAATAATTCTTCTAATAATGAAATATCTGATGATGAAGAGTATTTAAAAGCATTTGTTGGTAAGAATTATGAAAAAATTAAAAATAATAATATATCTATTCCAGCTTTCTTCTTTACAGAACTTTATTTTTTCTATCGTAAAATGTTTGCGATTGGTTTTATTATTGGTATTATTCATATAATTATTATAAATAGTTCTTTCTTTTATCTTGGTATAATCATAAATATTTTATCTATGCTTTTTGTTAATAAAATATATTTATTAAACGCTAATAATAAGATAAATAAAATAAAAGCTAGTATGGGTGCTAGTAGTAAGGAAGAAATATTAAATAAATGTACTACTAAAGGTGGTACTAGTGTAGGATTAGTTGTTGGTGGTATTATTTTAGAGTGTATTATAATGATTATTTTTCTAATAATTAGTTTGTTTTCAGGATTTTTAAATCTTATGAATAGTGGATTTTTAAGTGATTTTGCTAAAAGTATAAATTCTGCAATTTCTAATGGTTCTAATTATAGTGGAGAAGTTGATGCTGAATTTGATGGAACAATTTTCTATGATTCTAATATTAATGTAAATGATAAAATATCAATAAATGTTCCAGAAGTATTTGTAAGTGATGGTACAGGTTCATATGAATACTCATATAGTTTTAATAGTAATCCAAATGGTACTTTTGGTAATTGTGATGTTTCTTTAGGAATAGTATCTAATTTTAGTAATCCAGAGATTCTTGCTAAGGGAATGGCTAAATTTTATAATAATAATGAAAATATAACTACTACTAATATAAATGGTATAACTTGGTATGGGTTGACTTATTCATCTTTTTATAATACAACTGCTTATGTTATGAGTTATGATAATAAAGTATATCTATATGAATTTGAAATGGGAAGTGATGCTGATCAAGTTACTTGTCAAGCATATAATGAACAGATTTTTAATTCTATTAGTCTTAAATAATTAAGAACTTTAAGTTCTTTTTTTCTTTTAAAAAAACTTGTCTGTTCGATTGTTTAAATGTTTATAATGTGTTATTATATTGAAGAAGAAAGGGAGGATAATTATGAGTGGACATTCAAAATGGGCTACTATTCATAGAAAGAAAGGGTTAATAGATGCAGCGCGTGGTAAAGTGTTTCAAAAGCTTGCTAAAGAAATATATGTAGCTGCTAAAAGCGGTACACCTGATATAGATAGTAATGCTTCATTAAGATTAGTAGTTGAAAAAGCTAAAGCTGCTAATATGCCTAAAGATAATATACAAAAGGCAATTGATAAAGCTAAGGGGGCTGGAAGTGGAGAAAATTATGAAAGTATAAGATATGAAGGTTATGGACCAGCTGGTGTTGCTATTATGGTAGATTGTCTTACTGATAATCGTAATAGGACTGCATCTTCTGTACGTAGTACATTCTCAAAACGTGGTGGTAATTTAGGTACAGATGGTTCTGTTAGTTATATTTTTGAACGTAAGGGTATTATTGTTATTCCTAGTGATTATGATGAAGATGAAGTAATGTTAACTGCTTTAGATGCTGGAGCTTTAGATATGGAAAATACTGGAGATACATACTTAATTACAACACCAAGTGATAAGTTTATTGCTGTAAAAGATGCTCTTGCTAATATGGGGGTTGCAGAATTTCTTACTAGTGAAGTTACTTTTGTTCCTAATAATGAAGTAGCAGTTGATGATGAAACTAAAGAGAAAGTATATAACTTAATAGAAGCTTTAGAAGATATAGATGATGTTCAGGATGTTCATCACAATATGAAAGAGGACTAAAATGTATAGTTATATTATTGGAAAAGTTACAGAAGTAATGTCTAATGCTATCATCTTAGAAAATAATGGAATAGGTTATCTTATTAATACTCCTAATCCTTTTGCCTTTCTAGAAGATAAGGACTATAAAGTTTATTTATATCAACAAATAAAGGAAGATGAACATAGTTTATTTGGTTTTAAAACTAAAGAAGAAAAAGAACTATTCTTAAAGCTTATTGGTGTTAAAGGATTAGGCCCTAAAATGGCTTTACCTATTATCGCTACAGGGTCTATTTCTGGTATTAGTGATGCTATTAATAGAGAAAATATCCTTTATCTAAAGAAATTTCCTAAAATAGGGGAGAAACTTGCTAAGCAAATGATTCTTGATTTAAAAGGTAAACTTGATGACTTAAGTAGTGGAGAAGAGAGTGTTAAAGATACAAGTGAAGAGTTAAGAGAGGCTCTACTTGGACTTGGTTATAAAGATAAAGAAATTAAGAGTGTAATACTTAAAGTAGATAATTCATTAAGTATAGAAGAACAAATAAAAGAAGCTTTAAAATTATTCTTAAAATAGAGGTGTTTAGATGGAAAGAGTCATAACAAGTGAAAAATTAGAAGATGATGGAGTTGTTGATAATACTATTAGACCTGAAGTATTAGATGAGTATATAGGACAAAGTGAAGTAAAAGAGAATATTAGAGTCTTTATAGAAGCTAGTAAGATTAGAGGAGAAGTATTAGATCATGTTTTATTATATGGTCCACCAGGTCTTGGTAAAACAACTCTTGCTTATATAATTGCAAGAGAACTTGGTGTTAATATTAAAACTGCTAGTGGTCCTTCTATTGAAAAAAGTGGAGATTTAGCAGCGATTCTTTCAACTTTAGAACCAGGAGATGTCTTATTTATTGATGAAATTCATAGAATGCCTAGATTTATAGAAGAAATACTTTATCCTGCTATGGAGGACTTTACATTAGACATAATAATAGGTGGAGAAGGGAGTTCTCGTAGTATTAAAATAGATTTACCACCATTTACACTTGTAGGAGCGACAACAAGAGCAGGGGACTTATCAGCACCACTACGTGATAGATTTGGTATTATTTCTAAGTTAAAATTTTATACAATAGAAGAATTAACAGAAATTATTAAAAGAACAAGTAGAGTGTTAGATATGCCTATAGATGAAGAAGCTGCTATTGAACTTGCTAGTAGAAGTAGAGGAACTCCACGTATTGCTAATCGTCTATTTAAAAGAGTTCGTGATTTTGCTTTAGTAGATAAAAAAGAATCTATTGATTTAGAAGTAATGAATAAAGCTTCAGAAAGATTAAAAGTAGATAAAAGTGGTTTAGATGAGACTGATCATCAGTTACTTAAAGCTATTA
>CALVUV010000080.1 GCA_944363685.1 uncultured Bacilli bacterium | reverse complement strand
ATTAGTAAAATATACTATTTATCCTTGTAAAATAAGGGAAAGGGGTATTGGAAAGTATATAACCTTTCACAATACCAATAGAAATGAGGGGTGAAGATATGAAAAAAGATACTATTACAATAGATGATTTAATGGATAAAGTAGATACCTATATAAAAAATCCAAAAGCAAGACAAAAAATATTAGAATCTTATTATTATGCTAAAGAAAAACACGCAGGACAGTATCGTAAAAGTGGTGAAGAATATATTACCCACCCTTTAAATGTCGCTCTTATACTAACTAGTATCTATGCTGACCCTGAATGTTTACAAGCAGCTTTATTACATGATGTTTTAGAAGATACTGATGCAACCGAAGAAGAGTTTAAAGAAAAGTTTGGTCTTACCGTTTATAGATTAGTAGATGGTGTTACAAAATTAGGTAGACTTCACTTTTCAACTGATAATGAGTACTTAGTAGAATATTATAAAAAAATAATTGTAGGTATGAGTGAAGATGTTAGAGTTATTATTGTAAAACTAGCGGATAGATTACATAATATGAGAACACTTTGGGCAATGCCAAGAGAAAAACAAAAGAAGAAATCTAAAGAAGTTTTAGAAATATTTGCTCCTCTTGCTCATCATTTAGGTATTCATAAAATTAAAAGTGAATTAGAAGACTTATCTCTACGTTACCTAAAACCAACAGTTTTCTATGACATAGCTGATAAACTTAATAAGACTAAAGCAGAACGTGATACTACAGTTTATGAAATGCAAGAAGAAGTTAGTAATCTTTTAAATGAACATCATATACCTCATCAAATAAAAGGTCGTGCTAAATGTATTTATAGTATTTATAATAAACTTGATAAAGGTAAGAAATTCAGTGATATCTATGATCTTCTTGCTATTAGAATTTTAGTAGATACAGAGCAAGATTGTTATCTTGCTCTTGGTCTTATTCATTCTAAGTTTAGACCACTTCCTAAGAGATTTAAAGACTATATCGCTATGCCTAAACCAAATATGTATCAATCCTTACATACTACCGTATTTGGTATAGATGGCTATTTATTTGAGATTCAAATAAGAACTTATGAAATGGATGAAGTAGCCGAAAATGGTATCGCCTCACACTGGGCTTATAAAGAAAATGGTGGTTCTAAAAAAGCAGCTAACCTTCAATCAACTACTTCTCAAAAACTTCAATTCTTTAAAGAAATAATGGAACTATCTAATGAGAAAATGAGTAGTGAAGAATTTGTTAGTTCTGTAAAAGATGAAGTCTTAAATAACAACATCTATGTCTTTACTCCTAAAGGAGATGTTATTGAACTACCTATTGGTTCAACACCTTTAGACTTTGCTTATAAAGTTCATAGTAAAGTAGGGGATACAACCGTTGGGGCAATCGTTAATAACAATATAGTACCACTTGATTATGAATTAAAAAGTAATGATATTGTTAAAATAAATACTAATAAAAGTGCTCATCCATCATCTGAATGGTTAAATATAGTTAAAACAACAGGTGCACGTAATAAGATTAAAAGTTATTTTAGTAAAAATGAAAAAGAAGTTTTAATTGAACGAGGTAAAGATACTTTAGAAAAAGAACTAAGGAAAAGAAAAATACCTAATAGTGAATTTTATCTTGATAAAAATATTAAAGAAGTATATAAAAACCTAAAAATAGACAATCTAGATGACTTATACTATATTGTAGGTAGTGGTAAACATACTCCTAATAACATTATCAATATAGTCTTTGCTAAAAAAGAAGAAGAAAAACCTAAACTACTTAAAAATATTGTTAAAATAAATGATAATAACTCAGATATTATAGTAGCAGGTATAGATAAGATTAAAGTATCATTTGCATCTTGTTGTAAACCAGTATATGGAGATGATATTGTAGGCTATATTACAAGAGGTAGTGGTGTTAGTATCCATAGAAGTAACTGTCATAATTTAGCAGTATTAGATGATAGATGTATTGAAGTAACTTGGTCTAAAGATAGATCTAATAAATACTATAGTGATCTACTTATTAGAACAGATACTTTAGAAAATAAATTAACAGATATAACTCAATCAACTAGTAAATTAGGAGTTAATATTACCTCTATTAAAACAGTATCTCGTGATGAATATGCAACTTATGAGATGGAAGTATTAATTAAAGATAAAGAACATTTGACGAAGTTATTACTAGATTTAAATAATTTATCATATATTACAAGTGTAGAAAGGTTAATGAAATAATGAGAGTTTTAGTACAAAGATGTAGTAACGCTAAGTGTGTTGTTAATAACAAAACTATTAATGAAATAGATAATGGTTTAATGATATTAGTTGGTTTTACTGATAGTGATAATAAAGAAGTTGTTGAGAAAATGGTTAATAAAATAATAAACTTAAGAATTTTTCCTGATGAGTTAGGAGTAATGAATTTATCTATAAAAGATGTTAAAGGTAGTATCTTATCAATATCACAGTTTACTTTATATGCAGATACTACTAAAGGAAATAGACCTAGTTATATAAATGCAATGAAAGGTCCTAAAGCATCTTTACTATACGAATACTTTAATAAAAGATTAAATGACTTTATTCCTACAAAAGGTGGAGTATTTGGCGCTGATATGGAAATAACTTTAACTAATATGGGACCTACTACTATAATGTTGGAGAGATAATTATGTATAAAAATAGAATAAATTATAAATTATTAAATTTATTAATTTTAATGGGGCTATTATATATAATAGTTACTAATATTGGTACTTGGTATAGTATATTAGTTTCTGTAATTAAAATATGCTTACCCTTTATAATTGCCTTTGGTATAGCTTACGCTCTAAATCCTTTAGTTAGAAAACTAGTATCTAAAGGTATTAATAAAAGTTTAGCAGTTACTATTGTCGTAGTAGGTGTTACTACTGTTATTATAGGTTTATTAGTTATAACATTACCTCTTTTATATAATCAATTAATTACTTTCGCTAGTAACTTTGGTCAAGTATTAGAAGACATAGGTGATAAATTTAATGTTAACTTAAGTTTCATTAGTGATTTAAGTGGTGATTACCTAGATAATATAATCGCTAGCATTGGTAACTTTGTAAAAGATGGTTCAATTGATATAGTAGGTAAAACTACTTCTATTTTAGGCAAAATAGTTATTACTTTCGTTGTTTCCATCTATTTTCTTGCCTATATGGATAAGATAAGAAAAGTAGTGGGTAATTTCTTCAAACAAACTAAAAATAAAATATATCGTTATGTTAAAGCCTTAGATTATGAATTAAGCAATTATTTAAAAGGACTAGTACTATTTATGATTATTCAATTCTTTGAATACTCTTTAGTATTTTTTATAGTAGGTCATCCTAACTGGTTCTTATTTGGAGTCCTAGCGTCTCTTACTACTGTTATTCCATATTTTGGAGGTTTAATCACAAACCTTCTAGCATTATTAACAGCATCAGTAATAGATCCTAATCTATTCATCGCTACCGTTATCATCTGTTTAATCTTCCCTCAACTAGATGGATATTATATTTCTCCAAAAGTTTATGGTAAAACTAATAATATTAACCCATTAGTTACAATAATGATGGTATCAATCGGTGGTACAGTAGGTGGAGTTTTAGGTATAATAATAGCATTACCAATATACATTGTAATATCTTCTAGTTACCGTTTCTTTAAAAGTGATATTAAAAAAGGAGTAAAAAAAGTAAAAGCCGAATTAAGTTAAAAAATGTAAAGACACATAGACAAAATGTGTAAATCTTGAAAAAATATTAAAAGTATGCTAAAATTACAGATAGCGAATAAAAAGAAAGTAGGTATTTTATGAGAACATTTTATCCTAATGAGGAATTCAATAATCTCATTACTCCTATTATAAGTAATAGTGAATATCAGAAGACAAAATCTTGTGTTCATCACGGTATGAATAGATATGATCATATGGTAAGAGTAGCATATTATTCATATAGAATTACTAAATTTTGTCATTTAAATTATAAAGAAACAACTAAAGGTGCAGTCTTACATGATTTTTTCCTTGATGATTATAATGATAAGAAAGCGAAAGTTCTTGTTAACCATCCTAAGATAGCATTAGATAATTCTCTTAAATATTTTGAGTTAACTGATCTAGAGCAAGATATCATTAAAGCTCATATGTTCCCAGTAGGTAAATCTGTTCCTCATTATCTAGAGGGTTGGATTGTTAATTTAGTAGATGACTTTGCTTGTTTCTATGAAAGAAGTTATGTCTTAAAAGAAAATATGTCAGTTGCCTTTAGTATGGTTTTTCTTCTATTCTTAGTATTCTTCAAAAGATGGTAATCATATGAATATAGAAGCATTACTTAATAGTACTAAAAGTGTTATTCAAATAAATGATGAGTTTTTAATACCTAAAGAATTATTTCAAGATTCTGGAATATTAGATTTATCTAAAATAAAAGTAGAAGGAAAACTAACTATGCCTAGTGATGATAATTTACTACTAGATATTAGTTGTAAAGGTATAATGACTATAGAAGATTCAGTAAGTTTAAAGCCCGTAAAATATCATTTTTCATTTGAAATTAATGAAAATGTACTAGAAAAGTTAGAAAATGATAAATTTACTCTTGATATTCTTAGCATTTTATGGGAAAATATTGTACTGGAGATCCCTATACGTTATAGCGAAGTAACTGCTTATAAAGAATACTCTGGGGATGGCTGGAAAGTTATTAGTGAAGAAGAACATAAGAATAATACTAATAATCCATTTAAAGAATTATTAAACCAAATAGAGAAGGAGTGATAATATGTTAAAATTAGACATTCAAATGTTTGCAGTTCCTTTTAGAAAAGTATCAAAAACTAGAAAGAGAATGCGTAGAAGTCATAATGCACTTGAAGTACCTGGTATGGTTAAATGTCCAAACTGTGGCGAAATGATTAAAGCACATCGTGTTTGTCCTAAGTGTGGAAGTTATAAAGGTAAAACAGTTGTAGATATGACTGAAAAAGAAGAGGCTTAGTTATAAGTCTTTTTTTATTGTTATTTATATATTTTTGTGATAGTATATAGGACAAGAAAAGAGGATTAAGATGAAAGTAATTAGAGAAGAAGATAAAAATAGTAATGTTTATATAACTAAGTTTACTACTGAGCGAGGAAAAAGATCTAAATCTATTGATAAAGGTATGTTTTTAAAAAAAGATACAGAAGATTATAATGAATTAGTTGTTTATATGGCCGATGGATCTAAACCAAGATATGAAAATGTTCCTGAACATAAGGTAAGGTTGTTAGAATTAAGATATCAACAATTCCTTAAAAATAAAGAAAAATTAAACGAGTTAAAAAACTCAAAAAAGATAATTAGCATAATTTGGGGTAGTATAGCTGGTATTATTATAGGTGTTACTACTCTTTCTACTAGTTCAATTACAATTATTTTGGCTAGCTCTCTTATTACAATATCTTTAGCAGCTGCTTCTGCTATCATATCTAATAAATCATTAAATAGTAAAATAGATGATATAAATAAATATGACTTATTTTTTGTAAATGAAGATATTTTTAAAAATGCAGATTTAGATGACCCTAATATTTTGGAACAAGTTAAAAGTAAAGACAAAAAAGAAATTGCAATGATTAAAGATAAAAAAGACTCTGAAAATGAGAAACCATATTTTGATAATAATAGTATTGATGGACTATCATTAGATGCTTTAAGGAAGATAAAAGCAAATATAGAAAGAGAAAACTATTTAGGATTAGCTAATAAAAAAGAAGATGTTAAAGATAAAGAATTAGTAAAAAAATAAAATTTATATGAAAATTGTAAATTGAGAAGAAATTAGAGTTCAATTTTTAAAATTCCCTAGAGGAATTTAATAAATTGAAACTCTTTTTTTCTTGAATTTTAAAAATTGCTTGTTTGCATTAGTTTTACCCCTATGTTAGAGTGTAGGCATCTAC
>CALVUV010000079.1 GCA_944363685.1 uncultured Bacilli bacterium | reverse complement strand
GCGCAAATTGATAATGTCACAGAAAATTAGGAGGAATTAGTATGTATGAAATAATAAAAAATGTAATATTAAGTAAAAACTTTAAATTAGAAGATTTACTTAGTAAAATAGATGCAATATGGCTACAGAGTAAATTAAGTGATGAGGAAAAACAAGCGCTTATTGATTTAGCAAGAGAGAACGCACTTGTAGAGAATAGTTATAAACCTTTACAAGAACAAATAGACAAAGCTTTTGAAGAAATAGATACTTTAAAAGAAACTGTAAACGCAAATGCTATTGGTATGTCTGCTTTAAAAGACGCAATTGAAAAATTAGGTCAGCAAGTAGAAATATCAGAAGCACCTACAGAAGAAGAATATCCACAATTTGTGCAACCTAATGGAGCGCATGATGCATATAATGAAAAAGATAAGATAACATACAACGGTAAGAAATATATATGCGAAATGAATGGTTGTGTGTGGTCTCCTGATGCTTATCCTAACGCTTGGCAAGAAGTAATAGAATAAACTGAAAGTCTGAAACAGAAGAGGTGTGAACTTATGGATAATTCAATTTTAGTGGCTTTAATAACTGGTGGACTTTCATTAATAGGAGTAATATTTTCTAATATGTCAAGTAATAAAAAAATAGAAAATCAATTAAATGTTCAGCAAGCCGTTACAGATACAAAAATAGAAGAATTAACTAGAGAAGTACGAGCGCATAACAATTTTGCACAACGTGTTCCAGTGCTTGAAGAAAAAATGAAAGTAGTAAATCATAGAATAGATGATTTAGAGAAAAGGAGTGTTTAATTATGAGTAATAAAATGTATGATATATTAAAATATATAGCACAGATAGTATTACCAGCAATAGGTACTTTATATTTTGCATTAGCAAGTATATGGGGATTTCCTTATGCAGAGCAAATAGTAGGTACTATTACAGCAGTTGATACATTTTTAGGTGTAATTTTAAAAATTTCAACTGATAGTTATAATAAAGCTAAAAATGAAGTATAGTAACTATATTACTTAACTTAAAAAAGTAGCTTAAAATGGCAATATGAAAGCCATTATTTTAAACTAAAAAAGAGATTATTCAATTATGAGTAATCTCTTTATTTTTTTATAAAAAAAGGAGTGATTTTTATGAAAGACAAAGAAAAAATTGTTTTAACTGAAGAACAAGAGAAAGAATTTTCAAATAATAAAGGAGATGATGTTGATGAGTAACTCAAGTTTAGTAAATACTACTGTGTGGTGTGCAGAAGGAAATTATACTAAAGGACGTAGTGGAAGAAATATTGAAATGGTAGCTCTTCATCACATGGCTGGAGTTTTGTCAGCTGAACAATGTGGAAGAATATTTCAACAAGCTGGAAGAGGAGCAAGTTCTAATTATGGTATAGGTAAAGACGGAGAAGTCGGACTATATGTAGATGAATATAATACAGCTTGGGCTAATGCTAATTGGGATAGCAATTGTAAATCTGTAAGTATTGAATTATCTAATAGTGTTGCTAGTGGAAATTATCCTATTTCTGATGTGGTTTTAAATAAAGCAATAGATTTGATTGCTGACATATTTAAAAGAAATAATTTAGGTAAATGCGTAAAAGGTCAAAATCTTGTATGGCATTCAATGTATGCAAACACATATTGCCCTGGTGATTATGTTAGAAGTAAACTAGATTATATAGTTGCAAAAGTTAATGAAAAATTAGGATTAAATTCTAATTCTAGTAATAATGACAATCTTTATAAAGTACAAGCCGGAGCATTTAGTAAAAAAGAAAATGCTGATAAGCTAGCAAACGAAATTAAAAGCAAGGGTGTTGATACATGTATTATAACAGAAGATGGCTTATATAAAGTTCAATGTGGTGCTTTTGAAAATGTTGACAATGCAAAAAATATAGCGAAAACTTTAAACAATATGGGATATGATACTTATATTGCTGGAATTGATGAGAGTACATCTAGTAATCAAGTACAAGGCATAGCATATAGAGTAAATTGTAATTATCCTAATATTAGATCAAGTGCAAATTTAAATTCAAGTGTAGTTAGACTAGCACCAAGAGGAGAAATTATATACGTTGTTGGAACAGAAAATGGATTCTTAAAACTTAATGATGGAACTTATCTTAAAGAAGGATTTGCAGACAAGGTGTAACACACTACACAATTTACAATGTAAAATATAACACACTAGACTTTACATGAGTTTATAAAATTAATTTTAATATATTAAATATAAGTCTTGACAAAGTAAACATAATATATTATAATGCATTTGGATAATAATATTATCTAAAAGATGCGGTTATTAGTTAGGGGAGAGAAATCTCCCCATTTTTTTGTTTAAATAAAGAAATTACATAAAAAGGTGCAAGTGCAACTGTTAAAAATGAAGAAGGCAGGTTAACATATAATTATAATATTATTACGAAAAGAGGTGATAACATGGATATACAGAAACGAACAGTATACTGCGATAAAATAAACAAAGATGTTAAAATTGTATATGAGGATAATGGTGTTTTAGATAATAGAGTTTATCGTAAAAATAATATAGAATGTAAAATATGTCCAAAAGAAGAATGTAAAGTTTTTAATGGAGCTCTTCATGAATTTCCTTATGGATATAAATATGAATAGTAATGCAAAATTAATGCAACGTCAAAAATTCTTATAGTACTTTATAGAAACGCATAGCAATTTTGTAATTTAAAAAGTTACGTATAGCGCTTTATAGCAACGTATAGAAACTGAGGAAAGTTCAATATTTGACCAGCCCAGCCAAATTTAAAATCACTAGAAATATTGAAATATCAATGTTCCTAGTGATTATTTTTTATATTTTAATGCAATTTTAATGCAACCCGCTTAAATATGATATATATTTGTCCACTTCTTTTTCTTTAAATTGATTAAATACAGACGTATAAGTATTAAGTGTAGTATCTATATCGCTATGTCCTAATAATTTAGACAATGCAACAGCAGTCATTCCAGACTCTATGCAACGTGTTGCAAAGGTATGGCGTAGCATGTGAGTATTTACATTACTAGTTTTTAATTTAGATTGTTTCATATCAGTTTTATTTATTATTGTAGTTGTTGTTCTTATACCTGCATTTTTACATATTCGCTTAAAATGTGCGTTTATTGTACTAGGTGATATAAGATTATTATTTTCACTAAAAAGTATAAAATTCAAGCTATTGTATCTCTTTAAAACTATATCTTTTATAAGAGGTGTAATAGGTATATCTCTAGTACCTGAATATGTCTTTGTCGTTTTACCAATTATTACTTTGTCGTTTTCATCTTTAGTCAAAGTTTTTACTATATGAATAATGTTATTATTAAAATCTATATTTGATTTATCAAGAGCTAATATTTCACCAATTCTAGCACCAGTAAATAAAGCAAATTTTATAATATCAGAATATGGATCATATTCTTTGTTTAATTCATCAACAAGTAATCTTTGTTCTTCAACTGTTAGAGCATCTATTTTTTTATCTTGTTTTGAGCTTTTAGGAGTTAAAATAAGACCTTTTACATCAAAAGGGTTATAATTTATCATATTATTTAATAAAGCTTGATTAAATCCCATTTTAATTAATTGTGATACTTTATGTATAACACTATTAGAATAATCAGAGATAGAAGAGAGAGCAGCATTAATATTTTTAGCAGATATTTTTTGAATTTCATATTTTCCTAATCCTGCATTGTTGACTATTTCTAAATAATTTAATTTTCTTTTATAAGTTGCAGAGCTTATTATATTATTTTTATATTGTGTTTCGATAAAGTCTTTTAATATTTCATTTAATGTTATCTTAGTTTTTTCTACTAATTTGCCTTTATCAAAATCGTTTTTTAATTTAGTCATTTTTTCGTTTACTTCTTTTCTTGTTTTTCCATAAACAGTTTTTCTTTTAAGATTTCCATCATCTTTATAACCTAGTGATACTTGAGCGACCCATCTTTTTAAGCTTTCACTATAATATATAGAGCCTTCGCCATTTCCTCTTTTAGACATAAAAAAATCTCCTTTCTCAAACAAATGTTTCTTGAAAAGAGCATAAATATACACTATAATATAAATATAGCACTTTTCAAGTGTGAATAGTTTTTGTAATAATGTACTAATCTTGGCGGAGGAGTACATTATTTTTTATATTCCTAATAATTTAGATTTTACTTTATTATATTCATCTTCTGTAATAGCACCACTATCTAATAAATCTTTGTATTTTTTTAATTCATCTGCAGTTGATCCAGTTGAAACTTTTTCTTGTTGTATATCTTTATTCTCATCTGTCATTAATTGCAATATAGACATAATTTCTTGAGCATTATTATAAACTGTTTTATAAATAATACTATCTTTTCTAGTTGGAGAGTTAATTAAATTAATATATACAATAGGATTATTAATATCCTTTACTGTTATTTTTATTTGTAATTTAGAACATATAGAGTTAGTTTTTTTAGCTCCTGTTACTCCACCAACTACTGCTCCAACGCCACCAAATAAAACGCCACCTGCAACAGCTCTACCTAAACCACCTTTAGAGACTGTTTCGCCATCTTCTAAAAGTTCAAAGTTTTGTACATCAGAAAAATTATATATTTTAATTTGATTTATATTTGTAGCTCCACTAGAAGTGTACCATTGCTTTTTATTTTCGTCTATTGAGATAAAACGTTCTACTTTTTTAGTAACATTAAAATCAGATAATTTATTCATATTTTCTTTTTCTTTATCGTCATATTGTTTTACTTTTTCTTTTAAATCATCAATATCAACTGTATTGATATCAATATATTTTACATTGTTTCCTACTTTTAAATTGCAATCTGCACATAGGTAGGTATCTTTTGCAAGTCTAAACTTAATAATTCCTAATTCTTTTCCACATACAACACATTGTTGTTTTTTTCCTAATAATCCCATACAAAAATTCCTCCTTAAACTGTTCTTCTAATTTCTTTTACAACACCTAATATTTTTATAGGTAACTTTTCAATTTCATCATTTGAATAGAATTTTATTTCATAATTTGGATTTAATGGCTGAAGAATAATACCATCTTTATTCTTTATAACTCTTTTAAATGTTCCATCGTCTCCATTCACCATTACAATACAGTCTTGTCCACTTTCACAGTCATTTGTCTTTTGGACGATTAATACATCACCATCTAGATATTTAGGTGTCATAGAGTCGCCACTTACTTTAAGTCCAAAATATTCTTTATCTCCCTTTAACATCTCTTCTGATATTTCTTCATAATCAATAACTTCTTCTATCATTTCTATCGGTATACCAGCAGGTATTTTACCTAAAACAGGAATTCTATTTTTCTTTAAAGTTCTTTTTTCAATCAAATCTGACTTTTCTATATTAAAATAATTAGCTAAGATTTCTATTCTTCCTATATTAGGATAAGAATTACCATTTATCCAGTCAGTGACGGTAGAATATGGAAACTTTAAATCTTTTACTAAATCATATCTATCTTTATTATTAATTGACATATAATATTGTAAATTTTTTGAAAAAATTTCTTTATTTCCTAATTCACTCATTTAGCACCTCCTGAATTGATTATATGACATAATCGTAATAAAGTCAATAAAAATATAAAAAAATTACGAAAAAACCGTTGACAAAACGATTGAACCGTGATAATATATTAGCATAAGAGAGGTGATAAAATGAAAATGACATTAAAAGTAGCAAGAATTAATGCTGGATTTAAAACGCAAGTTGATGCAGCTAAAAAGCTTGGTGTATCTAAAGATACTATAAGTAATTGGGAATGTGGAAAGACTTTACCTAATCTAAAAATGATACCTAAAATAGAAAAAGTTTATAAACTTTCATCTATTAATCAAATTATTTTTTTACCTAAAAATAACGATACAATCGTAAAATGTGAAAGAGGTGAGTAAATGAATAGTGTAACAATTAATAATGAGAAAATAATAACATTAGATAAAGTAAATGATTTAATTGAAGATTTAGAATTTCAATATAAGAAAGATAAAGCAACTGATAAAGTTGTAGTAAGTCAATTG
>CALVUV010000078.1 GCA_944363685.1 uncultured Bacilli bacterium | reverse complement strand
ATGAATAATGTAAAATAATCACTGAAAAATGACTATAATATGTTTTTAGTATTATGATAATATGATGTAAAATTTTCGCTGAAAATTAACTACATAATTAAGTCAAATATTTACTGAAAAATCACAATATTACCACTTTATTAATTCTTTAACTTTCTTTTTACACATTACTTCTTTTAAATATTGAGTATGTTCTTCTATACTAAAATTTCTATTCTTATTAAATAATTCTTTATATAAGTAATATGACAAATGATGATAGTAATCACTAGGAGGAAAATAATCCATATCAAAGTATCTTGCTATTAACTCTTTTTCTTTTTCATTAAAAAAATTAAAATCTTGTTGTTCTTCTACAAAATTATAAATAGGAATAGAAACTATTTCTTCAGCTATAGTAAATTCAGTACTATTAACCGCTAAATTAAGTTCATACGAAGATATGTTATTTTCTAAAGCATACATAATAAAAATAGCCGTATTATAATAAGCAACTATCTCTGTAATAACAGATGTTTCTTCATCAAAACCATTAAAAAGAAAATAATGAATTTTATGAGTATATTCATGAATTAGATTTAATACTGTTTCAATACTATTTAAATCTAATAATAGTATTTGCCAATCATCTTTATATAGAGGAAAAAGAAAAGAAGCAGTATTTACTAATAAATCATGACATAATTCTTTAGAAATACGCACTCTACTATTTACTATCCCTAAAGTATCTTTACTATCACAAAGTTTAATAAATTCAAGTAATTCTTCTCTACTATAAATAGAAATCTTTTCATCAATACTTTTAGAAAATTCTAAATCACCATAATATTTAGTAAAGAAATTATCTATTAGACTATAGAAATCTTTAATATTATAATTTCTTAAAGGTCCTAATAACTCTTTATTAAATCTTATATTTTGATAACTTTCACTAATATATTTAAAGTATTCCAGATAAAATTCATCTTGTTGTAATTCTCTATATTTCCTCTTAACATATCTATTTATAGCTTTATTATTCATATTTCCCCCAATAACAAAAGGATTACCTTAAGTAACCCCTAAAACTTATCAATATTAATTTTTACATATTTATTATCTTTAATATAACTACTAGCTTGTACTAAAGTCCTAATAGCATTAGCACATCTACCATTCTTTCCAATTACTCTTCCTAAGTCATCTTCAGATACTAAAACTTCTATTATAATATCTTTATCATTATCACTAGGAAATTCTTTTACTGATACAGCATCTTCATTCAAAACAATATTTTTAATAATTTTTTCAGTTAATTCTACTAAACTCATTATTTTGTTTCCTTTTTAGTTTTAGATTCAGCATATTTTTTCATAATACCAGCTTCTTTAAAAAGACTTCTAACTGTATCTGATGGAATAGCACCATTATTTAACCATTTAAGAGCAACTTCTTCATTTATTTTAACATCTTTTTCACTATTAATAGGATTATAAGTACCTACAAGTTCAAGATATTCTCCATCTCTTCTACTTCTTGAATCAGTAGCAACTATACGATAAAATGGTCTTTTCTTAGCACCCATTCTCATTAATCTAATTTTTACTGCCATAAACATTACTCCTTTCTTTTTACTGTTATAATTATACATAAAAAGATAGAGACTGTCAACCTTTTTTTATTGACAGCCTCTAATTAATTATCAATAACATTATTTTCTTGTAAGTATTCTTCATTTACTTCATTATCTATTCTAGCATTAATATCTTCATCACTATCAATTATCTCATCCCAGTCATCTTCATCATCTAAGGTATTTATTCTAACTTTTGTATCACCAACTAATTCTATACCAAGAGTTTTATCAATAGTACAGTTTATAGTATTATTATTAATTTCTGCTTTACTACAACTAGGTCCACTTAAGTTTCTAATAATAACTTCTTCGTTTTCAGTGTCGTCATTAACTCCTTGAACATTTATAGTCTCTTCATAATTTTGAGTTTGTTTAAACACCTCTGTTTTCGTATCATTATCATAAGAATACCAAATATTAATATCATAACTACCAGAAATCACAACAGTTTTATTAGACATAGAGCCTTTAAAGTTATGATTAATAACCCAACAACCTAAAATAGTAGTAGGATTATTTTCTACTTGTAATGATAAATTATCAGTAAATGTTTTTTTACCTTTACCTATAACTGCTTTAGTTACAATTTCTTTAAAAGCTGGCAAACTAATCCCTCCTCTAATTTAATCTATGCTAATATTAGGTAAAAAGTACACAAAATTATAGAAAAAGAATTAAGTATCAATTACTTAATTCAATTTCAAAGGGATCTGTTTTAGTTCCTGTTCCTCCTGTTATTACTACGTTAGATTTTAGATTTAGAGTTGGTCTCATTACATAATCACCTGTTGGCCAAGAATATCCTGCATTGCCATAAATATCTACAAGTCTTATTAAAGAAGAATCCCTAGGAGTTAATAAACAAATTGAATTAGTATCTTCATCCATTTGACCGGCCATCAATTCACCTAAGCGAAGTAAACCAACTGAGGAAGTTGTGACATTTGTTGTTAAAATATTACTACTAACATCTATATATTTAGCTAATTTATAACTAGCACTACCAGTAACTTTTCCTAAATACCAAGTTGTATTATTTTCTATCATATTTCTATTTTTTTCGGATAAATAATTATTTAAGTATTCTCTATTTAAAAATGCTCCCATAGTACTAGTAACAGAAAAATTAGGATTATTACCGAAAGAAATATACACAGGATTTCCATTTGATTTTAAATAGGTAGAATTAGCTATTTTTGTTAAACCTTCTACCTCGTGACTTACTATTCTATATAAAGTATTTTCTCCAATCCCAAAACTCACATATTCACCACTATAACGGGTATTAAGTTTTGCGCCATTTAAGTCTTTATCATTATCTCCAAATAATCTATATGGATTTTCATCTGTTCCATCTCCACTCACTACTCTAACATCTTCTCTTAAAACTATTGATGGTCTAACACCACCTGCATATAAGTCACTGGAAACGTCTTTATTTATAACATTACCTTTTGAAGATTTAATTCTTACCATAATATTATCATATGGAGTTATAAGCCAAAAACTAAGATTATTATTTAAATAACTGTTATTCGCACCACAAATACTATATTCATAAGCATTTAAAAGACCTACTGGATCCTCCACCATAGTTGTTTTTGGAGGTTTATCAGCATTTGTCATTTGTGTTGCATTCCACATATTATCAATTTTAATAAAACTCTCATAATCTCTCAAATTACCTAGAAAACCATCTACAGTTGTATCATTTAACCATTCTTCCATGAAGCTTCCTTTAAAAGCACTGCTATTATTATCGTATGGTATTGCACTTATATTCCATTGAGTAACTAACTTAACAGTACCTTCTTTATTATTAACACTTACTGCTCTCCACAACTTTCCACTATACCATATATAATTATCAGGATTAGTTCCTGTTATAAATGTATCTTCTCCATCATCATAAATATCTCCATTTTCTCCTGGATTATCTAAAATTATATCCTTTACTGGCACTGAATATTCCTCAAATAAATGTCCATTACTAGGTAGTGTTAAATCATTATAATCTAGTCCTACACTTACTCCTAAATTTATAGTTACACTACTATCAGTAGCATTAGTTACTTTTATTTTGTAAGTATTACTACTTCCACTTGTTCCAGACTTTTCCAAGTTTATTCCTGTCTCAACTGGTGGTATATTAGAATTATCTTCTACTATGTAACCTGCACTTACTCCATCAGGAAGACTTCCTAAATAATAAAAATTAAATCTTGCTATTCTATTATTTGGATTACTTAATACAACTATAAACTCCATCGTTGTATTTGCAGGTATAACTAAACTTTCTATATCTTCTCCATCTACAGTTAAATCATATATTAAGTTACCAGTAACAATACTAATGGCATTACTTCTTTCTTCACTAACAGTAAACATAGCATAAGAAAAATATCCACCCATTATTAAGAGACTTATTAGTATTACACTTATCATATATATTTTACTAAAACTAAAATTCAATAATTTTTTCATCATTACCTCCTTCTATAATGCAAAAAAGAATAGAATAATCCTACTCTATTCTTAACGCATTATGAAAGAAAGTAACTAGATTATTACTAAACCGCCCCCCCCCAGGTAACATTTTGTAAACAAATTCTTCTCATTTTTTTACCTTCTTTCTTACTCTTAATTAATTTGATTTTATCATAATTATATGTTAATTATCAAGTTATTTATTTAATATATTATTGAAAGTTATATTTAAACCCTCAGTTATATTAATTAGAATATTATTTATCTCTTTTTCTTTAGTTATATAATCTTTATATAAAGAGCTTTTCTCTAATTCTTTATTTAACTCTTTTAATTTTACTTCTATCTCTTTATTAAAATAAGCACTCTTTACATAATCTTTTTGTAAAGACTTTATTTTATTCATCTTATCCATAACATCTTTATTATTCTTTAACTCATCTCTTAATCTTATATACTCTTTATATCTCTTATCTTCTTTTAAAGCTTTTACTAACTCCTCTGCTTTCCTCTTAATATCATCATTACTCACTAACTTTTCCATCTAAACTCCAAGTCTTTGCATCTGTTATTAAAACATCTACAATACTACCTATTTCTATATTATCACCTGTAAAATTAACTAATTTATTAGTATCACTATAACCAAAGTACTCATTTTTCTTATCACTTATACCATCTACTAATACAGGTATTTTTTTACCTACTAATTTTAAATTATTCTCTTTAAAATATTTATTTACTGTATCATTTAATTTATAAAGTCTATTTTCTTTTTCTTCTTTACTTATATCATCTTTAAGTCTACTAGCAGGAGTCCCAACTCTTGGCGAATATATAAATGTATAAGCATTATCATATTTACAAGTATTAACTAAATCTAATGTTTCCTTAAAATCTTCTTCTTCCTCTCCTGGAAAACCAACTATTATATCTGTAGAAATAGCACAATTAGGAATTAATTCTTTCATCTTAGAAAATAATGTTAAATAACTCTCTTTTGTATAACGTCTTCCCATTAATTTTAATATTCTATTACTACCTGATTGTACTGGTAAATGAATACTTGGCATTATATTTTTATATTTTGCAATTACTTCTATCATCTTATCATTAAAGTCCCAAGGGTGACTAGTCATAAATCTAATTCTAGGTATATTAGTCTTAGCGACATCTTCTAGTAGTTCTGCAAGTGAATAATCACTATATAAATCTTTACCATAAGCATTAACATTTTGCCCAAGTAGTGTTACTTCTTTATATCCATCTTTAATAAGATTATCTATCTCTTTTAAGATATCTTCTTTTTCTCTACTTCTTTGTCTTCCTCTAGTATAAGGAACAATACAATAAGTACAGAACTTATCACATCCATAGATAATATTAACATAAGCTTTATGTTTGCTAGCTCTATCTATAGGCATATCTTCTATTAAATCTCCTTCTCTTGAATATACCTCTACTTGTTGTTTATTTTCTTCCTCATTTTTTTCTAAAATAAGAGGTAACTCGTAAAAGTTATGAGTACCAATTACAAAGTTAACAAAAGGATATTTATTAATAATAGTATTAACTACTATCTCTTCTTGAGCCATACATCCACATAAACCTACTTTTAAATCTTTCTTAGTCTCCTTTAAATGTTTAATTCTCCCTAATAATCCAAAAGCTTTATTATGAGCATTTTCTCTAATAGAACAAGTATTTAAAACAATTAAGTCAGCTTTATCCATATCATCAGTAAAACCATAACCTAACTCTTCTAATATTCCTTTAATATTCTCACTATCATGTTCATTCATTTGACATCCATATGTTCTTAAATAACAAAGTTTATCTTTATATTTATTTTTATATTTATCTTCTATATTATATCTAATTTTTTTATATTCTATTTTATTGCTTGTTCTAGCTACTTTAAAATCTGGTAAATGCATAAATACTCCTCCTTTACTGCTACTTATTTTAACATATTTTAGTATAAAATCAAAGAGTTTGAACACAATAAAAATAATTGGCACTTACACTTGACAAGTGCTAAAAATAGTG
>CALVUV010000077.1 GCA_944363685.1 uncultured Bacilli bacterium | reverse complement strand
CAAAATGCAGATCCTAGAAAAGAAGTTGTCGCTTTAGGTCAAACTTATTTTGCAGTTCAAACAAGACGTCAAGAGTTAACAGAGATAGAATATTCTATGTTAACGGAAGATGAGAAAAGATTTTATCAAAGAAATTTAACTAAAAAAGGAAATTATTCTTTAAATCAAGTGGCTAAAAAAGCAGGAGTTAAGAACTTTGATAAATTTCATAATGCTGGATATAAAGGATTATATAATGGAGAAACTGCAGATGATATTGCAAAAAGAAAAAGATTAAGATATAGAGAAGAAATATTAGACAATATGGGTAGTGAAGAATTAGCTACTAATCTTTTTCGTATTTCACAAACTGAAGCAAGATTAAAAAAAGATAATATTCAAGGAGAAAGAAAGGCAAATGAGACTCATTATAATATTGGAAAAAATATTAGAGAAGTTATTGCTAAAAATGGTGGTACAATGCCAGAATGTTTACCAACACCTAAAAAGTCTTTAAAAGAATTAGAAAAAGAGAGGAAATATCAAGATAAATTAATAAATTTATTTAACTATGAAAAATGAGACTTTATTCGTCATGACTGTAGTATAAATCATATTTTTAGAGGGACTTTCACTAATTGTTTCTCTTTTTAATTTATTAATATATTTACGAAAATTCGTAACTAATTTATTACATTTTTTCTTGCCCTATAAAAAACAATATGATACTATTGATGTAGGAACATTTATGTGGGTGTCACCTCCATTCTTAAGGAAAGGAGGGCTTAGAAGTGAGGATAAAAACTTTTATTTAAAGCTTTTAAAATCTATCGCTTTGGTTGTTATAAGTCTCGCCTTATTAATCGTGGCTATAAAGATATAAAATAAGACACTCAGCATAGGAGTGTCAATCATAAAACAATTATGAGGTGACATTTACGTGCAAAAATAAATGTTCCTCTTTTTTATTTTTATGTAATTTTTATTACAACTATACTATATCATAATTATTACATTTATGCAAATTTATTTTTTTACAACTAATGATACATCTTTAAAATAATAATTTAATATCTGTTTGTAGTTATAACCTAATTCTGCTAGATTATCTGCTCCTATAATACTTAGACCTAAACCACTACCTATTCCTCTAGTTATAAAAGTAAGATAATCTTTCTTAATAATTATAGTAATATCAGTTGAAGGTAAATCTAAATAGACTGCTAGAGTATTAGCATCTATTTTCTTTTTACCTAAATCTAACTCTTTAATTCTATTAGAGGTGGTAATACTAGTTATCTTTATATGGTAGTTATCATCTGTTAAATTTAATCTTTTCTTAAATTCTTCTATACTATAAGTCTTTCTTTGCAAATAATTAGGATATGCTAAATCCCATAAACTTTCTTTTTTTACTGTATAGGGATAACTTTTATCTTCTTCTGTATAACCGTTACTAACTAAATGTGTTAAACATTTAATCGCTTTATTATTGTAAACTAAATATTCTCCATCTGTTTCATTTATTACGTCATTAAAAATAGTAAAGTGACTTTTAAATGTTTCAGGATAGGTTAATTTAAAATAATTATAATTATGATAAGATAAAGATATCTTTTCTAAATCTAGTTTATCATTAAATAAATTTCTAATAATCTCTCCTCTATATAAAACACATATAGCTTTTAGTGTCTCTTTTCTTAAAGTTATAGAAATATTTGTAAATAATAAAGATAGTAATAATTCTTTTATAGTTAGTATATCATTATTACTCAAAATAACTTTTTTATTATTACTAAAAAATTCATAATCATTTAAATCAATACTTTTAGTAGTTATACCATTTATAACAAAAACTACTTTATTACCTTTAAAATCTATATCATAACTTTTTAAATAACTACTTGCTTTCTTCTTTAAACTATCATTAGTAAATTCATTTGCAAATTCATAATTAACATTTAAAAACAAATATAATATTTCTTCATTATTATTTTTAATAATTCTATATTTTTCTAACATATTATCACCTATTAATATAGTGATATGTTAAGCTTATTTTTATTCAAAATATTTTAAAATATTTTTATTATTACAATCTTTTCCAGTTAGATAAGAATTATTTTTTATTAATTTTTTTAAATTAACTTTCTTTTGGTCTTTTAAATACTTATTTATTTCTTTAATCATATTTAATGTTTCATCTAAAGCGATACGATATAATTCTATAAAAGATTCATTATGTTTTTCACGTTTAGTAGTAGGGTGAATCCAAGTATTATGATCAGAATTTAGATAATTATTTTCATCTTTTAAACTTGTATGATAAGATACTGCTTGTAATTTAAAACTTTTAGGATTAGAGAACTTATCAATTGATTTGTAAATAAACATTTTTATTCCATATTTATCATATCTTAAATATTTTAAAGATTTGTGCATATCATTTAGAGATTTGTAATAGTATTTAGAGAAATTTTCAATATTAAATGTTTCTTTAAAAGTATAGTCAATTACTTCAGTAAGTTCTTTAGAAAAATTATCTTTATTATACCAAAAATCATAAAACTTAAATTTGTAGGGATTAATTCCTTCTTTTTGTCTAATCATGTAATTATCTAGAAAGTTTTCCATATATTCATGTTTATTTCGATATTTATAAGTAGTAGGGTCATCTTCATTGAAAAGGCCAGTTTTATAAAATATAAAGGGATGTAGTTTAGAGTCTAAAATATAATGAGAAAGAAAACCATATAAAAAGGCCATAATTTCACTATTTTTATAATAATTATTATATTTTATATAGTTAATTAAATTTATAAAGAATTCTCCTGATTTGTTTGTATGAAAGTATCCTTGAAAATCTCTTATTTTTTTGTCTTTTCTTTTTAAAAGATTATAAAATATTAAAGGATCTGTACTTTGAGCGAACGTTCTTAGTTTTTGTTTGTCATCCATTAGTAATTTTTTAAGACCAATAGGAAGTACATCATATAAGTCGTTTGCAAAGTATGCATGAGTTATTGTTGCAGGCATATTGTCTCAATCCTTTCTACTGAAATTAAGTATAACATAATTTTTCATAAAAAATTCATATTTTTTACATAATTTTTATGATATAATTTAGTCTAGGTGGGAATATGATAGATAAACAGTTTAAAAATTTAGAAGAACAAATAGAAATACTTAAATATAAGGGAATGACTATAAATGATGAGAAGTATGTTAAAAGAATACTTTTAAGAGAAAATTATTTCTTTTTGTCAGGTTATAGATATCCTTTTATGAGAAGTGTTACTGATAAACATTTCTTAGAGGGAGTTACTTTTGAAGAGATGTATAGTCTTTTCTTGTTTGATAGAGCGATTAGAAATGTTTTCTTTAAATATCTGCTTGTAATAGAGAATAATTTAAAGTCAATTATTTCATATCAGTTATCTAAGAAATATGGTTATAAAGAGAAGAATTATTTGAAGACTAAGAATTTTACTAATGATAAAAGTAAACTGAAACAAGTAAATGATTTAGTTAAGAAGATGAAAAGACAGATTAGAGTTAATGGAAGTAAACATACTGCTACTGCACATTATCTTTCTAATTATGGTTATGTTCCTTTATGGATTTTGGTTAAAGTATTATCTTTTGGAATTGTTGGGGAATTGTTTTCAATAATGAAATATGATGATCAAATTAATATTTGTAATTTTTATCATATTCCTCTTGATGAGTTTAGTACATATTTACCAATACTTTCTAATTATAGAAATTTATGTGCTCATGAAGATATATTATATGAGAATAGAACACAGAAGAAGATAAAGGGTACTATTTATCATCAATTATTAAATATAGATAAGAATGAAGAAGGGGAATATGTTAAAGGTACTAATGATTTGTTTGCTTTACTTGTAATAATGAAGAGAATGTTAAGTTATGAAGAGTTTAAAGATATGTGTTTAGAACTTGATAAAAGAATAGATAATCTTGAGTATAATTTACATAGTATTAAAATAGAGAAAATATTAGATAGAATGGGATTTCCTAGTAATTATATGGAAATTGCTAATATTGAAAGGAGCGATTTAGTTGAAGAAGGAAAGAATTAAAGAGGCTATTTTAATAATTGTTTCATTTTTAATAGGAGGGGTATTAACTTTTGTAGTTATTGGTGGTGATAATTTCTTTGGAAGTAGTAATACAACTACATCTACTGGTACTACTTGTAGTGCTGCTAATTGTACAAAAGTAGTGGTTGATGAGTCTGGTATTAGTGAATCAGTTGAGAAAGTTTATGATGGGGTTTTGATGATTAGAAATTATCAAAATGATGAAGTTGCTTCTACTGGTACAGGATTTGTTTATAAAATAGAAGAAGGTTATGCTTATGTTATGACTAATCAACATGTTGTTGATGGTGCAGATAGAGTTACTTTAATTACTTCTAATGATGAAGAGATAGAAGGAGAAGTATTAGGTGGAGACTCTTATGTTGATATTGCTATTGTTAGAGTTAAAGAATATGAAGGAGCGATAGCGCTTACACTTGGTAATAGTGAGAATTCTAATTTAGGTGATTTAGTATTTACAATAGGAAGTCCTTTAGGTTATGAATATAGAGGTAGTGTTGCGACAGGACATTTAGCAGGTAAAGATAGATTAGTTAGTGTTAGTACTGATAATACTAGTAGTAGTGATTGGGTTATGAAAGTATTACAAACAGATGCTGCGATTAATCCAGGTAATAGTGGTGGACCTTTAATGAATGCTAATGGAGAAGTAATAGGTGTTATTTCTATGAAGTTAGTTCAAACAGAAGTAGAAGGTATGGGATTTGCTATTCCTATAGAATATATTAATAGTAAGATAGAAACATTAGAAAAAGGAGAAGAGATAGAATGGCCTTTACTTGGTGTATCTATGCTTAACGTTAGTGATGCTAAGAATAGTTATAGATATAACTTTAATATTCCTAATGATATAGATAGTGGTGTTGTAGTTGCAGGAATACAAGAAGGTACTGGTGCTGCTAAGTCTGATTTAGCTGAGGGAGATATTATTACGGCATTAAATGGTATTGAAGTTAGTGATTCTGCTTATTTAAGATATGAACTTTATAAGTATTCAGTAGGAGATACTATAGAAATTACTTATATAAGAGATGGTAAAGAACATACTACTAAAGTTACTTTAAGTAAAAGTGAATAGTAAAAATAGTTGCATAAGTTAATTAATTTGTGTTAGTATAAAGTTAATAAAAGTAAGAAAGAAGGTAAAAAACATGAGAAGATTATGTTTACAATTTGTTACCTGGGGGGGCAGTTAGTAAATATATAAGTAATAAAATTACTTTCTTTCATTATGATATAAGAGCAGGATAGTATTATTCTGTTCTTTTTGATGGTGTGAGAAAAATAATAAAGGAGAGAAGTGAAATGAAGAAAAAGGAAAATATTATAATAATAGTAGTGTTATTAATAGTGGTAATTGCAATAATAGGAGTAAGTTATGCGGCCTTTAGTTATAGTAAAACAGGAACTAAAGTAAACAGTATAACTACAGGCTCAATAACAATGACATATACTGAAACAGATAATACAATAAGTTTAAGTGGTGCCTTACCAACAACAGATAAGACAGGAATGGTAAGATTAAATGATGGAGAATACTTTGATTTTACAGTAAGTAGTAAAATAGTAGGAGATGTAAATATCAACTATGAAATAAGTGCCAAAGATATAACAGATAGTAGTGCGAGAAAAATAGATGGTTCTAATATAAAATTATATTTAACAAAAGTAAATGAAGATGGAACTGAAGAAGCTTTAATGGTCCCTGAGACATATAATGAAGAGACAACAAGTAATGACTATACAGGAAGACCTAGTAATGAGATGAGTTTATATACGAGTAGTATGAGTAGTAGTGAGAGTAATAATTATAGATTAAGAATGTATGTAACAGAAGAATATAATCCTCAAGGAGATGGAGGAGGATTAACATTTAGTGTAAGAATAAATGTCTATGGAAAAGCAGGGGATAAGTATGTTCCTCTAACTACTCAAGAGATATTAGAAGATAATGAGTTACAAGAAGAAAAGACTAATATGTTTAATTATGCAAGTAATGGAAGTTATATAACATCAATTACAGAGGAAGGTCCTCAATATGGAAGTGAACCTAGTCAAGTGACTAATGG
>CALVUV010000076.1 GCA_944363685.1 uncultured Bacilli bacterium | reverse complement strand
TACTATTCCTAAAGAATTAAGGAATATATTCTATTATCCTTATGAAGAAAGAATTGATATTTTATTTGAGGCTGTTAAAGATACTATTTATTCTATTTTTAATTTATCTTATAAGAAAACTAAAGATGGTAAAACTAAAGAATATAAAAGTAAAACTAAATGGATTCCAGGTTTCTTCGCTTTTCTTCATACATTTGGTAGAGACTTGAAATGGAATCCTCATATTCATGTTTTAATAGCAGAACTCAAAATATCAGGTGATAAGGTATGTAAATGTAATTATTTTGATTATGATGCTTTATCTAAAAGATTTCAAAAAATATTACTTGACTTACTCAGTAAAAGATTAGATAAAAATATTTTTTCTAATGACTTTAAAAAAGAACTTTTCTTAAATCATAAAAATGGTTTATATGTCTATGCTGAACCAAAAAAATTTAAGTCTTTAAAAGATGGCGTTGAATATGTCACTAGATATTGTGGTAGACCTGCCATTAGTGAAAATAGAATTATTAATTATGATGGTGAAAATGTTACTTTTTCCTATAATGCTCATGAAGATGAGTCTTATCATGAAGTAACTGTTACTGCCGAAGAATTTATTAAACTTTTAATTAGACATCTTGTTCCTTATCAATTTAAGACTATAAGATACTATGGTTTCTATAGAAAGAAACCTAGTTGTTTTGATAAGATTAATAAACTTATTAATAAAGAAAAGTATACAATTAGAAAAACTCTTCTTAAATATAGGCTTTCTATTATGAATGCTTTTAATAGAGATCCTTACACTTGCCCTAGATGTGGATATATGTTAAATTATCTTTTAGAAATGACTGGAGGTTAACTATGTTTGATTTTGATAATTTTCCAATTAAGCTTAGTGGAAAAACAGTTGATTACATCTGTCCAAAATGTAAATATAAATTTGAGGCTCCTATTGAAGCCGTTTTAGAATTTGAACAAGAAGATGAGTGGAATGGTTTACCTATTTCTACTCCACCTTATATTATCTGTGGAAAGTGTAAGTATGATAAATGTGTTCCTTTAGATTATCGCTCTAAAAGAGGATATCATCACATTTATAAAGAAGATTAATTTTATTTTAGATATGTTATTGATACGAGATTATTATCTCGGTTTTTGTGGTTATGTAATTCCTTTTTGAACTTTTATTCGTGACAACACTTTAAGTATAACTTTCCTATTATAGAAACAAAAAAGAGATATATACAATTTGATATTGGTATATATCTCTTTATTTTATATATAAATCTAGGGTAAAATAATTCGTCATTTTATTCTATTTCTAGTAGAAAGAAGTTTGTCATTCTACACCATACTCTATTACTGTTATTTTAACATATATATTTAATTTTCTCTATATTAATTCTTCATTATTTGTTAACTTGACACTAACAAGTTTAGATACACCAGACTCTTGCATAGTAATTCCATATAATGTATCTGCATATTCCATAGTCTTTTTCTTATGAGTTATTATTAAAAATTGAGTCTTATCTCTATAATTAGATAAATACTTACCAAATTCTATAACATTCGCTTCATCTAATGCTGCTTCAACTTCATCAAATATACAGAATGGTACTGTTCTAACATTAATAATTGCAAATAATAAACTAATCGCTGTTAGAGTCTTTTCTCCTCCTGATAATAAACTAATAGTAGTTAATTTTTTTCCTGGAGGACAAGCTTTTATCTCTATTCCTGTAGTTAGAATATCTTCATCAGTTAATTTTAACTCTGCTACTCCACCTTTAAATAATTCTCTAAATACTTTCTTAAATTCTTCATTAATAGCGTTAAATGTCCTTAAAAATTCACTTTTCATAACACTATCCATCTCTTCCATTATTTCAAATAAAGTAGCTTCAGCTTTCTCTAAGTCTTCTTTTTGATGTAATAAGAATTCATATCTTGTACTTACTCTTTCATATTCTTCTATAGCATTTAAATTAACCATACCAAGATTTTTAATAGTAGCTTTATAATTATTTACTTTTCTTCTAGCTTCATCCTCATCTAATTCTAATGGATAATCTCTTCTAGCTTTTTCATAAGTAATAGAATAATCACTATTTAAAGAATCTAGTAAATTATCTAATTTAACATCTATTCTACTTAGTTTAACTAATATCTCATTTACTTCATCTTCTTTTCTTCTAATTAAACTATTCTTATATTTAGCATCTTCTTCTTCCGAAGCTATTTTATCTTTAAGTATAACAACTTCTTTCTTTAATGCCTCTAGTTTTAATTCTAATTTTTCTTTATAACTACTAGTTTCATAGTATCTATTAATTAAAGTTTCTTCTTTCTTATCTAATGAAGTATCATCACTTTCTAAATTACCAATATTATTAGAGATATCTTCTATACTATTTTTAAGAGTAATTAATTCTTTATTCTTATTAGTAATATCTTCTACTTTAATTTTTAATTCTCTTTCTATATTATATAATTTATCTTCAATAGAATTTATATCTTTCTTAGTATTATCGATATCTAAAATTATTTTTTTATTAGATTCTTCTAGACTAGTTATTATATTAGTAGAATTATTAATCTCTTGCATAATCATTACTCTACTTCTACCTTTATAAGCTGCTCCACCACTTAGAGAACCACCTACATTTATAACATCTCCAGCAAGAGTAATAACTTTATATTTTCTATTAACTTTCTTACTTATTCTAACAGCGCTATCTATATCTTCTGCAACTAATACTTGTCCTAATTGATTATAAATAATCTTTTTATATTTATCATCTACTTTAATAAGATCTGCTAATACTCCTATAAATCCATCTAAATTAGTTAAAATACTTTTAGTATCAGAATCTATATAACGATGTTTAATAACATCTAATGGAAAGAAAGTCGCTCTACCTAAATTATTATTCTTTAAATATCTAATCGCTTCTTTAGCACTTTCTTCATTATCTGTAATAATAAAGTTCTTACTACTAGAAACTGCTATTTCTAAAGCTCTTAAATATTCTTCTTTAGTATCAATAACATTTCCTATAATATTATGAATTCCATTTAGAGTTTTAGATTCTAATATCTTTTTAACAGATGTAGGTAAGTTATTGCCCCTTTGTTCCTCTAATTTTAATAATTCTATTTTATGTTTATTAGTTAAGATATCACGTTCTGATTTACTATATGTCTGTTCATAGTTTTTAATCATTAATTTTAAACCATCTATATTATTTTTAAAAGCTTCTCTATCTTCATTTAATCTTTCTATTTCTTCTTGTAAAATTGCTATTTTTTCATTTAATAAACTAATTTCTTTATTAATACTTGCTCTAGATTCATAAAGATTAGTTAACTTAGTATCTGTTTCTTTATCATTTTTATTTTTTCTTTGTTCTTTTAGAACATTTAATTCAGTATTTAACTTACCTAATTCTTCAGTTTTTTCTAATAATTCATTTTGAATAAACTCTATATCTTTTTCTTTAGTCATTAATTCTGTCTTATTTTTTAAATAGATTCCATCATCTATGTTATTATTACTTTTTAAATCAATTATATCTTTAGTAAGAGTAGATTGTTCAGTCTTTAATATTTCTTCTTCACTAGATAAATTATAGATATCATAAGCGATTAAAGCTATTTCTAGGCTTTCTAATTTTTCTTTAGTATTTTTATATTCTATTGCTCTTTCACTTTGCTCTTTTAGAGGTTTTACTTGATTTTCTAACTCTCCTATAATATCTTCTACTCTATCCATCGCTTCATTAGTTTTAGCAAGTTTTCTTAAGGCTTCTTCTTTTCTTTTCTTATATTTCAAAATACCTGCTGCTTCTTCAAAAACTAAACGTCTATCATCTTTACTTTCACTAAGTATTTTATCTACTTCTCCTTGAGAGATAATATTAAATGATTCTTTACCTACACCACTGTCTAGAAAAAGATCTACTATATCTTTAAGACGACACTTATTATTGTTAATAAAGTATTCATTCTCACCAGTTCGATATACTCTTCTTTTAACACTTACTTCACTATAATCTATTTTTAGATAATGGTCACTATTATCAAAGATAAGTTCAACACTAGCAGCATTTTTAGGTTTACGTGAATCACTTCCTGTAAAGATGACATCACTCATTCCTCCATCACCACGTAAATTTTTAACTGATTGTTCTCCTAATACCCAACGAACAGCATCGACAATATTACTCTTACCACTACCGTTAGGACCAACAATACAAGTGACTTTATTATCTAATTTTATCTCCATTTTATCAGCGAAAGATTTAAAACCGTTTGTTACAATTTCTTTCAAGTACATTTAAAACACCACTCTTTACTCTTATCATTTTATCAAAGAATAACTGTTTAGACAAGAACATTTCCTTGCTATTTAAAATATTTTATGGTAAAATATAGCGTATTTGAAAGGTGATTTTATGTATTATATTGTAGATGGTAAGAAAATATATATAGATGAAAGCAAAAGACCGATAGGAAAAGGAACTGAAGGTATTTGTTATAGAAAAGATAATCAAGTATATAAAATATATTATAAAAGTTCTATTTATGAACTAGGTCATAATAAAAGTATTAATCATCAATATTTAATAGGTATTCCTACTAAACAAGTGATTTTACCTAATGCTCTTATATATAATGAAGACTATTCTTATGCAGGTTATAGAACTAATATTGTAAATGGAGAGAAAAGTGTTACTAAGAAACAAGGTATTTCTCTTCTTCCTAGTCATAAATTTGTTAGTAATCTTAAAGTGTTGGAAAGTGATATGAGGCTTCTTGCTTATAATTATATATTGGTTGCTGATGTACAACCTGTTAATTATTTTTTTGATAAGGAAAAAGGTCTAATGCAAATAATAGATCCTGGTAGATATAGTGTTGAAAGATTTTGTCACGATGAAATTGATGAAGCTGATAGTGTGATTAAAACAAGATGTAATAGACTGAATCAAGAACAACTAGAAACATTAATCACTTGTTTAATCTATAATGACTTAGTTAAGTATAAGCCTTTAAATAGTAAAGTTAAATTACAAAAATTAAGAGATTATATAAAAGATGATAAAGATAGTTTAAGTTATAGTGAATACTTTGATGAGGCTTTAACTAATTATGAAAATGCTAATACATATTTTAAGTCTTTAGGTAAATTTATAAGATAATATCAAAAAGATAGACATCATCATCTATCTTTTATTATTTAACATTTTATCATAGTAATTAAATAAATCTTCGAAAGCATTATAATGAACTATTTCTCTTTGTCTTAACCATAATAGTGGTCCAATAACATCAGGGTCATCTGTAAGGTCTATTAAGTTCTCATATACTGCTCTTGCTTTTTGTTCTGCAGCCATATCTTCCATTATATCTGCTAGTGGATCTCCTGTTGTTGCAAAATAAGCGACAGTAAATGGTACTCCATTAGCATCTGTAGGATATATAGCATTTCTATGTTCTGCATAGTTTGAAGCAAGTCCAGCTTCTTTTAATTCTTCTACAGTAGCATCCTTCAAAAGCTGATATACCATAGTAGATAACATTTCGACATGTGCAAGTTCTTCTGTTCCAATATCTGTTAACAATGCTTGCCCTTTCTCATCTGGCATAGTATATCTTTGATTAAGATATCTAAGTGCTGCAGCAAGTTCTCCATTAGGACCACCATACTGTGTAATTAACTGTTTAGCCATACCTATATCTTTTTTCTTAATATTAACTGGATATTGTAATCTCTTAGCATATTTAAACATTACTTAATCCCTCCATATTCCAAGGAAATATTAATGTTTGCCATAAAAATGGACTCGTATCTAGACTATCACTACTAACTAGAATTGGGCCATATTTTTCTTCATAAGCCATCATCAATCTATTCGCTTCTTTTCTATATTTATTAAATAAGTCTAGTGCATTACCATCATTAGGATATAAATCTAAATATAAATTAAGATCGTGAGCAGCAAATTCTGCTTCTGACATTCTTAAAAACATCTCCTCTTGTTCTGTAGTAGGTCTTAATGTTTGAGGTTGATAGTTTTTATACTGACTATATAAATTTCTAAACATATTACCTCTTAAATAACCCTCTTTTTCAGTAAAGAATTTAGGATTACTCATATCTCTATCCATATTGTTTGGATAGTAATTATAGTTATAATTAAAATCTCTATTCATAATTTTCTCCCTTCCCTTTATTCTATTCTAGATA
>CALVUV010000075.1 GCA_944363685.1 uncultured Bacilli bacterium | reverse complement strand
TATATATAAATCTAGGGTAAAATAATTCGTCATTTTATTCTATTTCTAGTAGAAAGAAGTTTGTCATTCTACATTCTACCTTCTTTCCTATTCTTGTTAACTTAATACTATCATAAATTATCTTTATAAGTAAAGTCTTTTTACTCCAATATTAATTAATTTAAATATTTCTATTGCTTACTATTTTCTATAATATAATCATTTATGTTACATAAAGTACAAATTAAGAAAAAGTACTCTCTCATATACATAAACACTTCACTTGCATTACCTCTAGAATAATATCCAGGCATAATATCTTCTTCTAATTTCATATTTCCTTTAAAGAACTTTATAAAATGTTTATTACCCTTATTAATCATATCTAAATATTTTCTAGCTTTAACATCATCTTCTTTTTTATAATACAAAACAAACATAGGAAATAACATTTCTAAATTATTCTCTTTGTATTTTTTATATAAATCTAACATAAATTTTTCATCTTCTATAATTGCATATAAAGCCATTAACAAATATCTAGAACCTGTATTATCATTTTCATTTAACTTAAGTATTTCTTTACAAACTTCAATTGCCCTCTTATACTTACCATCATTACATAAATTACTAGCTTTAGTATAAAGGCCTCTAATATAAGGTCTTGTTTCAAAAATACCATAAAATCTACCTATATTTTCTTTATCAAAATAACCCTCTTTTTCTAATCTTTTCTTTTCAAATTCTAAACCCTCATCTAATATTTTATTAGACTTAAGAGAGTTTTCTTCTATATCTGCTAAAAATAATTTAGCATCAAAACAAGCATCGCTTGTTTCAAAAGCTTTTTTAGCAAGTCTTTTTGCTTCTTTCATAGTCTTAGCATTTTCTGCTTCTTCTAACAATTCATAAGCTTCATCTAAAGGTGTATTTTCATACTCTATCTCTCCTGCATTATACTGTTCAATAAATTTACCAAAAGCTTCGTTTAATTCTTCTTCACTTTCAATATCAGTATTTTCAAAAAACTCCTTTATCATATTATTCATTTTGTTATCCATAATTACCTCCATTTTCTTCTATTATATCATAACTTTTTAATTTCTTCTATTCTTACTAATTAACTCTAAAGAAACAGTAAGTTGTTTAATTCTTTCAACAATTCTCTTTGCTTTTACTTTTTCTATACCATTACTAGTCATACTTAAAGCACTCTCTAATTCTTTTAATGTTAAATTAGAAGTAAAAAATGTAGGTAATTCTTCTTCCATTCTATATTGTAATATTGGTCCTAACACTTCATCTCTACTCCAAGCAGTTGTATTTTCCGCACCTATATCATCTAATAATAATAATGGTACTGTCTTAATAAACTCAAACTTCTCTTCATAGTCACTTCCAAATGATGATTTTAAACTCCTAAGTAATTCAGGATAATATACTAAAGCAGAACTAATATCTTTCTTAGCAAGTTCATTAAATAAAGCTGCTATTAAATATGTTTTACCACTTCCAAAAGAGCCACTTAAATATAGTCCTTTACCAGTTTTATTCTCAGTATAAGTATCTATAAATTCTTTAAAATATTTAATAATAGGTACTCTTTTACTATCATCTCGATATAAATCATTAAAATTAGCATTACTAATTTCTTTAGGTAAATCAAAACAAGTAATATTCTTCTTATAAGCATAACTATTTTGTTCTTTAATAAACTTATCACAAGGAACATAAGAAAAATTAAGTCCATTCCCTTCTTTAATTGCTTTTAAACAATGCCCTTTTAAAGTATTAGGACATTCTTTTAATGAAGGACAATTTTTACAGTTTCTCTCTTCTTTAATAGCATCCTCTATATTAGAAGTATACTTCATAAGAACTTCATCACTAAGATCAATATTATCAGTATATTTCTTAAATTCTTCATCTTTCAATGCTTCAACATAATAAGATTTTAATTTATTAATATTACTTACTTTAACTATAGTATTTATTTTTTTCATTTACTTCACCCTAACTATATATTTTAGTTTTATATAATTCTTCATCTGTTTCAAAATTATAAATAATTTCCGCCATTATAAATATATCAAAATATAACTCTTCAGCAATATCATCTAAACCTTCTTTAGCAAATCTATTTTTAATATTGTTTCCTACATCTAATAAATTTCTATAATGTTCATTAAATTGCACTTTCTCAAGCATATCATCAATAGAATAAAATTCTTTTTGATAATCAACTAATACTTGTCCAGTACAATAATTAAAACTCAAATTTAATCTAGCTAAATTTTCCATATTACTAAGAATCTCTATTGGAGCTTCATTACCATAATAATCTAAGAGTACAATGTAATTATTAACTGCCTCATCATAAGTCCATTCTTTCTTATCAAGAGCAATACCCATTACATTTTTAGCACCTATATCAAGCATTTCATCGTATTTATTCATATAATCACAGCCTTTAATTTATTTTACCACTTATTTTTTAGTTTTGATAGTATTATTAGAAAAATCAAACATAGTCATTCCTTTTTCTCTTACATCATAGATAATTGTATTATTAGTATTAAGTCTTTCTATAACCTCTCTATGAGGATGATTAAACCTATTATCAATACCTGCAGAAATAAGTGCATAAGTAGGATTAACACAATTAATAAACCTTTCACTACTACTTGTCCTAGAACCATGATGCCCTACTTTTAGTATAGTAATATCTCTAATATCATAATTATCTAAAATATACTCTTCACTCTTTATAGAAGCATCCCCCATAAATAATATTTTATTATCATAAATAGTTGTATAAATTACAGTACTCCCATCATTTTCATCATCAAAACTATTATTAATAACTAAAAAATTAAAATTACCTAAAGTAAAACTAGTCCCTTCTGTTAATTTATAATATTTTTTACTATTATTAGCAATTTCCTTTTCTAAATAATTCAATTTATTACTATTAAACAAAATATTACCTACTTCTATTTCTCTCATTATATTTAAAGCTTCCCCACAATGATCATAATCTCCGTGAGTTAATAATAAATAATCTAATTTTTCTATACCTAACTGATAAAGAAAAGTAACTATATATCTACCTCTATTACTCTTATTTCTTTTTTCCCACTCTTCAGTACTATACTCCATCACACCACCTGTATCTATTAACATCGTTTTATTTTTAGATACTAATAGAAAAGAATCTCCTTGTCCTACATCTATCATATATAATCTATCAGAACAAAATATCTTAGGAGTAAGATAATGAAAAGTTATTAAGGCTAAAAAAATAACAAAGATAAGTTTCTTCTTAAAATAAAGATATAAAAATATTACTAAATAATATAGAAAATAAAATATTAAAGGTATTCTTGCTAAAACCACTGTTCCTATTCTAATATTAGAAAGTATATTTACACTACCCTCAAAGATATATATAAATATTTCTAAAACATCTTTTAAAAAAGGTAATACTAAACAAATCATAGATAATGGAAATATTATAATATTAATAAAAGGAACATAGAAAAGATTATAGATAACACTTAATATATTTATATAAGAAAAATGATATAAAGAAATGGGTAAACTTACAAGAAAGCTTACCCATGATATTTTTAATAATTCTCTTATCTTAGAAGTTTTTTCACATCTACTCATGTATAATATCAAAGTAACAGATATAATAGTAGAATATTGAAATCCTATATCATATATATAAAACGGATTAACAAAGAAAAGAATACTTAAAGATAAAATAATTAAGAAAGAAGGCTTAATATTGAAGTTAAAAATATTATTAAGGGCAAATATAAGATTAAAAACTAATGCTCTATCTATAGCAGCACAACTTTCAATTATGAAATAATAAAATGAAAGAACAAAAAATATAATAGAGAAGCGTATTTTATCATTTAAATTAAATTTTTTTAAAATGAAAGTTAATATTATGATTAAAAAACTTATTTGTGTACCTGATAAAGCAAAAAGATGAGAAATTCCTAATTTTTGAAATTTAGAGATTAATTCATTATCAAAATTATTATCATTACCTAAGAAAAATATATTAATATATTCCCCTACTTTATCATTACTAATATTGGTTCTAATAAATGATTTTAAAGATAGTAAAATATTACTATTATTTTTTAATAATTCTATATTAGAGACATCCATCAAATAGAAAACTTTTATATTTTTAAGGTAGGAGTGGTATGAAAAACTATAAAAGTTGTTACTAGATATAGGCTCTTTTAGTTCACCTTCTAATTTGATAGTATCTCCTAATAATAACGTGTTTTTAGTATTATTCAAGTGTTCTTTAGTATCAAAGTAATATGTGGCTATAATTTTTTCTTTTGCATTTAAAGTGATTGTAAGTTTATTACCATCATATGATAGATTACTTACTTCACCTATTATAGTAGTCTCACTCCCTTCATATTTAGAAGTGTAATCTATATTTATGGTAATAAAAAGATATAATAAACTAATTAAGAATATGGTTATATATAAATATTTAAATAGTAATATTTTTCTTAATGTTATCAAATGTAGAATCTCCTATGCCATTAACTTCTTTTAATTCTTCAATATTTTTAAATGACCCTACTTTATTACGATATTCTATAATCGCATTAGCTTTTGTTTCACCAATACCTGGAAGTTGCATCAATTCTTCTAATGTTGCAGTATTTATAGATACTTTAATACTACCATCTATAACTTCAGAAGTTGAAGTAGTATTATCATCTTCAATACAAGCATCATTAGTTATTTCATTTTGATTAAGACAAGCTTCTTGTTCAGCTTTTTCTTTTTCCAAGGTTTCAGTAAAGTTAGCTACTTCGTCATAACTATAAACAATTATTACCATTTCATCTACTACTTTTTTAGATAAATTTAAAACACTAGTATCTGCATTTTCTGTTAAATCACCAGCTAGACGTATAACATCAATAACTCTACTATTTTCTTTAACAGTATAAATACCTGGAACATTAACTTCCCCTTTAATATCTACTTGATAGTAAATATCCGCAGTATCTTCTTCTTTTTCTTTCTTAATATCTTCTTTAGAAGTTTTAATAACTAATTTATCTTCACTTTTAGTAGTAGAATAAAATTTATAAAAAGCAAAACCTCCCAAAACTAATAGCAAAGCACTTATTATAGTAATTATAATTATTTGTTTTCTATGACGATAAGTAAAAGTCATTTCTAATACCTCCTTTCCAAGTCAAATACTAACAGATGTTAAAAACAAATGCAAAGAGGCAATTTTTAAAATTCAAGAAAAAAAGAGCTTCAATTTAATGAATTGCTCTAGGGAATTTTAAAAATTGAAGTCAAAAATCATCCGAATTTTAAAAATTCATACTTTTTTTATTTTTTTCAATTTTTTTATTAAAACACTTAGACCTTGTCAAGACTAGTGTGTAAATTTCTATAATATTTTTTAAATTGTCAAAGAACATATATACTAAATTAATCAATGTTTAGATACTTTGTGTATCTTTCACCAAATAAATCTATAAGTTGTAATTGTATTGTTTTAAAGTTATGAATGGGTTTTACCCATTTTTCTTTTAAATCATTTATTCTTAAAAATAATACTTTATATACTGATTCTTCACTTGGAAAAGCCCCTTTACCTCTAGTAACCTTTCTTAAAGCAGAATTAACTGATTCCACAGCATTAGACGTATATATAGCCTTTCTAATTTCTATTGGCAGTTCAAATAGTGGTTCTAATAATTCCATAAAGCTTTCTACTTTTTCTACTACTTTTGTATGTTTTTTAAAAGTCTCTTTAAAGTCTTCTAAAACAGTAATCGCTTCTTCATAACTAAAACTAGTATATATTCTTTTCCACATTTTAATTATGTCTTTTGCCTCTTTTTTAGGGCATATTTTGTATATATTTCTAGTTAAGTGAACAACACATCTTTGAGACTGAGTTTTAGGAAATACTGTCTCTAATGAACCTTTAAATCCTGCTATTCCATCACTAGACATATAAAGTATATCTTCAACACCACGATGTTTTAAATCTTCAAATACAGCAGTCCAAAAACTAGCAGACTCAACTTTGTCTATCCACATTCCTAATATATCTTTGTAACCATTACAATCTACTCCGATAATAACGTATATAGCCTTTTTTTGGCTAATTAAATTATTATCTTTAATAGGTACATATAAACAGTCTGCATAGGTAAAGATATAAAGTGGTTTAAGCTTTCTATTTCTAAA